>CALUOW010000006.1 GCA_944322365.1 uncultured Bacteroides sp. | reverse complement strand
CTCATTTGTTTTCTGTTTTAGGAATCAAGGAATAAAAAGTAAGGAGCCCGAAAGCTCCTTACTCTTTATGTTAATCGGATTTACGATTAGTTATTGATCGTATTGTCGATGTTGCAAGTTACATAGGTATGGATTGTACCCCAGTCATAGATTACCGTTACAGGAACCTTAATCTGGAAGTCACCTACCGTTGTACCGTTGTTCTCATAACGCAACTCACCAAACCAGTGCGGAGTGCCCTGAATATCAGCGGTTGTAGGTGCAGTGAAAGTGAACTTAATATTATTCGTAATGCTGCTCAATACATTATCGCAGATACCATCCGACTGACCCAAGTTTGTCAGGATGTGGTCAGGATCATCATCAGCAACAATAGAAACTATATCATAGTACTGGTAGTAGTTATGATTATTTATCACAGTAGCATCGTCGAAGTTATGATCGCGCCAGTCTACGAATTCCAATGCCAAGTCAGCTGTTGCACCACCCGTTTCAGCATCTTTGAAGTTAGTCTCACCCGGGTCTTTCACCGTGATAGGACGCAAGAACTTAGCGTAGAACTCGTTGTTTCCAAGATCAAACGTAACCCAATCACAATTTTTAGCCTTCACATAGATCAGAGCCGTGAACGTTTCCTTCACACCCAGTTCGCTGTGGTCAGCATAGTTCAAGATATCGCAAGCGTAAGAATTAGGCATATCCTTGCCGTAGTAGTGCAATTCAGAACCAATGATATCTACAACAGGTTGAGAAGTCAACGGAGAAGCACCTACTACATAAGCTTCCAAAGTCTTTCCGCCATTGGTAACAATAATATTATACTGTGTTTTCGAATCACCAGTAACAGGACTCAGATCAGCACCTTGCGGATCAGCGAAGAAGAACTCTTTCGTCAAGGAACCATTTTGGAAGGCCGTGTAAACCGGATCTACACCCGTTACAGTTACATCATTACCAACAAATGTATTCAAGATGTCAGAGATGAAGTCATCGTTTGCACCTACTTCACCTACAGTTTCAACGTTAGCGTGGATATCGCTGTAGCCAGAACCTGCAACACCAGAATTTCTGTCGTACCAGTAGTTGGAGATCTTGTCGCTGTTATCGATTACACCAGCAGGCGTTACGTTGATTTCGCTCGGAGTCCAAGTGAACGTTACGTATACATAGAGGTTAGCGCCGGCACTTGTCGTCATTGAGTAGCGAACATTGACAGTAGCAGAAGTGTTAGTCTTGAACCACTGGTAAGCCGCGTTGTTTGCCCAAACCCACTGGAGAACTTCAGTCATGTGACCATCCACATCGGCTGTAGTCTGAGAAACGATACCCTTCATATCAGCAGTAGGTATTGCAACAGACGTTTCAGTAGTGCCGTCGAATTGAGTAGCATTAAGCAATGAATAATCCAAAGTGAAGAGAGTCTCGAAGTCTTCCTTAGAGATACCATTCTTATCCAACTCAGCCAAGATATCTTCTTCGAAGTCGTGCCACTTGATGCTCAATATTTCATTGTCCTTCGTGCAATCTACAGTGAACGGATCAGTGAATGTGAACGGTGCAATGTGGATAACTTCATCCTTAACGGCTTCGTCAACAATGAGGAACTTCATGTAACCCACAGCAGCAATCTCACCGCTTGTAGTATCCGTCAAAGTTACACGAACCAACGGCATACGGCCATTTTCAGCTTTCTTTTGACTAACATTGTCGAAGTCAGTGGGCTGTTGGCCATTAACCGGCATACAGGGCTTCAGGATGTTCTCGTCGTTGATAATGGCGTGAGCACTTTCAGAAGTCTCGTTGTTACCAGCGTAATAACCTACCAAGTCGTAGCTGTATTCGAAGCCATAACCTTCGGCTACGCCATCAGATGCAGTTACGTCCCACGGTTCGTCAGTAGTAGCACCTTCTGGAATGACGTGCGTCCTAACCAATTCATCCAAGTCTACACCTTCGCTATTATAAACGATCTTGTAATGAGCAGGATTAGCAATAGCATCAGCTGCATTATCCCACAAATGATCTTGATGCCAGCCCAAAGGAGTTACAGTATTCGCATCCTTAGCATAAGCAATTTTGCCAATCGTGTAATTAACAGCCATTACAGCAGCATAGTCAGAAGTAATGATTGTGTCTGCACCAGCAGATGTGTTGTAATGAGCTTGCAGAGCCAATACAGTCACTTCATCACCCGTAGAAAGGCTCTTGATAGTACCATCCGTCAAGTGAGAATAAACTGTCAGAATACCGTTTTCTGCTTTCCAATCATAAGGAGTAGCTGTAACGATATCGCCGGCAGCTCTAGTAACATATTTCTTATCATCTGCGATGTAAGTCAACTTCTTAATATCGTTGACGTTAGCCGAAGTCGGGTTCATGTGATATTGAGCAATCAAGCCCGGCGTTACACTCGTTGCAGAAGGAACTTTATACGTCGGAGCATCCGTATCGTAATCGCCATCAGCATCAACAGGCTTTGTGATCATAGCATCGTAGTTGAACGTCGGAGCCTTCATAGCTTCGATGCCTTCATAGTAGAAATCAGGAAGGAATACCAAAGACTTCAGGTCGTCCGTCAGCGAGATAACCATCACGCCCGTGTGTCCTGCTACATTATCTAAATAGAGGTAGCCGTTAGCCGTATCCCAAGCAGCAGTTACGATGCCGTCGATGGCCCAGCTCATGGAGGTAGTCACCTTCGTTTCCGTGCCGTCGGCATTGGGAGTTACTTCAATCCAGTAGCCGTCTTCGCCGGGGATGTAGTACTTGCCGCTTACGCCGTCCTGGCCGTCTTCGCCGTCAGCGCCCGGAGCGCCAGCTTCGCCGCGAGAAGGCTTGCCGGTGTCCACACCGTCGATAAACCAGTTGCCGTTAGCGCCAATGGTAATAACCGAACCCGTCGTGCCCGACTGACCGTCCTTGCCGTTGGTCAGCTCGAAAGAGGTTCCATTGCTCAAGTTCACAATAACACCATTGTCAGTCGGAGTCACGCTGGTAATTGTGCTTCCGGCCTTAATGGCGGCTTCCAAGTCTGCAATGGCTTGCTCCACTGCATCCACGCGCTCGTTCAGCTTGTTAATATCATCATCGTAGTCAGAACATGCTGTGAATGTTCCGCCAGCCATGACGATGCTCCCTAAAAAGAGCGCGCTCAAAAACTTCTTGTTCATAAATCAGTTGTTTTGGTTAATAAAAATAAATTAATGTATTTTCGCTCCTATTTTATATAGTTAGACGGCGCAAAGGTAGCGGTGATTAGGGTTACGGGATTTTTCTAATCGTATATTATTGCGTATCCTTTGGCAAATCCTCCTTTTGTCTAATTTTCTTTTCGTACAAAGAGGGCGGTTCGCCCTTTATATTCTTGAATTGCTTGCTAAAGTGCGAAATATCAGCATACCCCACTTTCTCGGCAATGTCCGACAGCGGCATTTCCGGCTGTTGGCGCATGATTTTCTCCGCCTCATCAATCCGCAATTTGTTTAACCAACAATTAAAGTTGCAAGAATAACATTCATTTATATACTTCGACAAGTAAGTCCGGTTGATTCCGATGTTCTTGCTAAGCTCGTTGATGGTGATTCCCGGACGGCAAAAGCCCTTTTTGTCGACCCAATCCTCCAGCTTGTTCTTGATTTTCTCGTCTGTGGTCAAAGTCTCGTAGACGATTTGCGGGGCAGGTTCGGGCTGCACCACCACTTCTTGCGCGGCAGCGGCCGTCTCGACCGGCGCGGGAAGCGCCACAGCCGCCTCCCGCTTGGCCAACGCCACGACATTCGTATGGTTGTGGTAGTGGATGGCGTAGAGGATATAGAGCACGGTGGTGATGGCGAGGAAGAGAGGAATGACAGGCTGCGCCGGGGCGGGCACGTTGATGGCCACGAACAGCAGCACGGTGATCTCGACGCCCATCCACAAGGCCATCAGCGTATGCCTGCTTTGCATGCTCTCCGCCGACGCGCTTCCCTTCCGGCCGGCCAGCAAGATTTTGACGGCCGTGAAGGAGGCATAGACAACGAAGGCGCCCGTCAGCACGCAATAGGCCAACGAGAGGAAAGGTTCCCTTATATAATAATGTGTAAAGGAAAGGGCGTTCAGCACCGCCACTTGCGCAATCAGCCACACGAGCGGGCTTGTCTTGTCTTTTTCACGCTTCGGGAAAACGCTGGTTGTCGTTTGGAAAAGCAATAAGATTTGCACGGTGGCAGATTGCTGAAACAACAAGGCCGCCGTCTCGTTTAAACCATTCCGACTGCAATAGGAAAGCCCGAAGAGCGAGAAGCCTATCAGGAAGTAAGCGGCCAAGAAACAATAGTTCCCCACCAAATACCTGTTTCCCAAGCGGTTGCATTTATTGGTAGAGCCTATAAATATAGCCAAGGTGAGCAAGCTCACCCCGGAAACCATCTCCATCAGGCTGTTGTATGTAGCGAATGTTTCCATGTTATTGTTGTAGATTCAGGGCAAAGATACGCAAATACTTTTCTTGACATTTGTCAAATCGTACATATTTGCGTATTTCCATTTAACCAAACAGCAATATATGTTTTTGAACATAAAAATCAAGCGTTCCCCACCGGGAATCCTCCGTCCGCCCGTCGGCATTTATCGACAGCAAGCGGGAAATATATCGCTAGGGAGCGGGAGATATATCCGCCGCAAGGCTGTTATCTGTCCCTTATCCCTCCCTTATCTCGTTCTTATCTCGTTCTTATCCCTCCCTTATCTCGTTCTTATCCCTCTCTTATCTCGTTCTTATCCCTTCGACCAGACAAAGGAAAATAAAAAGCCGGAAAGAGGCAAGGAAATGTCGGGGGAAATGAGTAACTTTGCGGAGAGAAAACAACTTTGGGCATAAAGTCGCCAAACACACTTTAATAGATATTGGCCATATGAATATAGATGGACTGTTGAACCGATATTTCGGCGGAGACTTTTCTTTACCTACTATAGAAATGTTTGACGAAGAGAGCATACACGCTGTCTACACGGACATCGTCAACACACTAAAGATGCAGCCGGATATTGAACTAGGCGTATTGCAGACGCTTAGTTATTGTTTCTATGAGGTATTGGACAACGTCCTGACCCATTCTAAGAAGCATTGCGGCAGCGTTGCGATGAGATATTCGCCGGCCAAGGCCAGGATCCAGATCATGGTAGTGGATGACGGCATTGGCATCCGCCAATCATTGGCCGAAAACGATGCTTACCGGAACATCTCGGAAGAAGAAGCCCTCGCCCAATGTATGCTTGACAAGGTCACAGACGGTAAGGGAATGGGATTTGGCCTTTATTCCACGGCTTGTTTAATACGGCAAGCGGGAATTGTACTACAACTGCATTCAGGCAACCATGTTTTGATTTCTAATGGCAAAGAAGAATGGATAAAAGAAACGGAGTTTTGGCAAGGCACCCTCATCTATTTTGAGTTGCAAGCTAATAAAGAAATCAACCCGAACCAAGTATTGGAAAATCGTGTAGATGCGGCTTCGGAATTTGACGACGAGTTTTTGGATACAGAAGATATTGATAATCTTTGGTAATAAAGAGGAGAAGAACGATATGACAACATTTAAGTTTGCGACAATCGGCGAGAATCTGGGCACCCGTATGCTGGGCGAGAAGGTGCGAGGCATGTTATGGCCCTTGATACAAGGCGATGAACAGGTGGTGCTGGATTTTGAAGGGGTGGACGTGGTATCCAACTCTTTTGCAGATGAATGTTTGGCCAAATTGTTGTTGGAGATGCCTTTGGAAGAACTTAAAAGGCGCACTACCTTCCGTGGGCTGAATGACTTGGCGCGCAAGAACATCGCCGTTGCTTTCAAAAGAAGAATGTGGGCGATGCAAGACACAAAAAAGTTTACTTGAACCATTAAACCTCATACCCTTATGCATCTACTCCGCATCTGTTATGCCTGCTTGCTGGCCGCGCTCCTGACCGCGTGCGCGACCTCCCCTAAGAACGACCGGACGGAAAGTCTGGCGGAATGCGTCAACCCGTTTATCGGGACGGACTACACCGGAAACACGTATCCCGGCGCGCAAGCGCCCTTCGGCATGGTGCAACTTAGCCCGGACAACGGCCTGTCGGGCTGGGACCGCATTGCGGGCTACTTCTGGCCGGACAGCACCATCGCCGGCTTCAGCCACACGCACTTGTCCGGCACGGGAGCCGGCGACTTGTACGACGTCTCGTTCATGCCCGTCACCCTGCCCTACACGGAGGCGGAGGGGGCGCTGGGCATCCACTCCAAATTCTCGCACGCGGACGAGGCGGCTTCGGCCGGCTACTACCAAGTGCGCCTGACGGACTATAATATTAATGTAGAACTGACGGCCACGCCCCGATGCGGCATCCAGCGTTATACCTTCCCGAAGGCACAAGCGGCGGTGTTCCTCAACCTGCGCAAGGCGATGAACTGGGATTTCACGGAAGACTCGCACATCGAGCAAGTGGACTCCGTGACCATTCGCGGTTATCGCTTCTCCGAAGGATGGGCACGGGGACAGCGCGTGTATTTCTGCACCCGCTTCTCGCGCCCGTTCGAGGCGATGCACCTGGATTCGGCAGCCGTGCGGAAAGAGGGACGGCAGACAGGCACGTCCGTCATTGCCCGCTTTGACTTCCAAACCGAAGAGGGCGAACAACTGGTGGTGAGCACGGCCCTTTCCGGCACCAGCATGGAGGGAGCCATGCGCAACCTGGAGGCAGAAGCGCCGGACGACGACTTTGACAAATACCTGTCCGCCGCCCGCCAAAGCTGGGACAAGGAACTGGGAAAGATCGAGATTGCGTGCGAGGACCGCGACGAGCGGGCGAAATTCTACACCGCCCTCTACCACACCATGCTGGCGCCCACGATCTACAGCGACGTGGACGGCGCTTACTACGGGCCGGACAAGCAGGTGCACCCGGCCGAGGGATGGACCAACTACAGCACCTTCTCGTTGTGGGACACCTACCGGGCGGCGCATCCCCTCTATACGTTGCTTACGCCGGAGCGGGTGAACGACATGGTGAAATCGTTCCTGGCCTTCTACGAACAGAACGGACGCCTGCCGGTGTGGAACATGTGGGGCAGCGAGACGGACATGATGATCGGCTATCATGCCGTGTCGGTCATTGCCGAAGCCTGCCTGAAAGGCATCGGCGACTTCGACCGGCAGAAGGCGTTGGAGGCTTGCGTGGCTACGGCCAACCTGGACGATTACCGGGGCATCGGGGCCTACAAGCAGTTGGGTTACGTGCCGTGCGACCTGAAGAGCGGCGAAGGCACGGAGGGCTGGTCGCTCTCCAAGACGCTGGAGTATGCCTACGACGATTATTGCATCGCCCGGCTTGCCGAAACATTGGGAGAGACAAAGATTGCCGAAGCGTTTGACAAACGTGCGCAGAACTACCGCAACGTCTTCAACCCGCGCACAGGATTCATGCAGCCCAGAGACAGCAAGGGGAATTTCGTGGAGCCGTTCAGCCCCGACGATTATACGGAACACATCTGCGAGAGCAACGGATGGCACTACCTCTGGAATGTGCAGCACGACGTGGACGGATTGATGGAGCTGATGGGCGGTCGGGAGCGTTTCGCGCAGAAGCTGGACAGCATGTTCACCTACCATCCCTCGGACGACGACGAGCTGCCCCTCTTCAGCACGGGCATGATTGGGCAGTATGCCCACGGCAACGAGCCGAGCCACCACGTCATCTACCTCTACAACGCCGTGGGCCAACCGGAGAAGACGCGACAATACGCCGCCCAGGTGATGCGCGAGCTTTACCTCAACACGCCGGCAGGCTTGTGCGGCAACGAGGATTGCGGGCAGATGTCGGCCTGGTACGTCTTCAGCGCCATGGGATTCTATCCCGTCGACCCGGTGAGCGGACGCTACGAACTGGGCATGCCGCTCTATCCCGAAACGCGGATGCACCTGCCCAACGGGAAAACATTCACGGTGCTGGCGCCGGGCGCAAGCCGGGAGAATGGCTACGTCCGCTCGGTGAAGTTCGACGGCCAACCCTATGACAAGACGTATATCACGCACGAGCAGATTCTATCCGGCGGCGTGCTGGAGATGGAAATGGGACCGGCGCCCGTGGAGAAAGGCCTGTAAATGCGGAACAGGGTCGTGGCGAAGCATCTCTGCATTCTACTCCTGCTCTGCCTATGGCCGGACGCGGGAGGGGCAAGGGCGGTTTATTTCCATAAGCTGGAAGCCGCCAACCACTTGTCGCAACCTTCGGTCATGTCCATTTCGCAAGACGAATGGGGGCGGATGTGGTTCGGCACGCGCGAAGGCATCAATGTCTACGACGGACACGAAATCCACTTCCACAAAGGATGGGTGCGCGGCGCCGGCGGGACAACAGTCTGGTTGGGCAACAACATCGCTTACGTCTGCCGGGGAAAGGAGAAGAACATGTACATCCTTTCCGACGGCAACTTATACAGATACGACGTGCGAAGGGAGTTCTTCCGCCAATTGACCTTCGGAAGCACGACGCGAACGGCGGTCGAAGACGGGGGAAACATCTGGTTCGTGCAGCACGATTCCATCTTCCGCTGGGACATGGAGCAAGACGGACGACGCTATGTGCGGATGTCGCCCGTGGCCGGACCAACGGTGCTGCGGGTGGCGAAGGACCGTCTTTTCGTAGGCTCCAGCCGGGGATTATTCGTGTGCGACTACGAAGGAGACGAGGCGCACCCCTTCCTAGAGGGAGTAGAAATCTACAGTTTGTTCGAGAGCCGCGACGAAGAGATGTGGATAGGCACGCGCATGGACGGACTTTACCGGATGAAGGGATGGGAGATGCAGCGCGTGCCCTATTCCGAAGAAGGAACGCAGGGCACCATCGACAGGCAGATACGCGAGTTCGTGGAAGACGACGACGGCAACATCTGGTTTGGCACGTTCAGCGGCCTGCAAATGTACGACGTGCGGCGAAAATGCTACGCCCGGGCGGAAGTCCCGGCCTATGTGGGCGGCTTGAACCATCCGTCGATATTCTCTTTGTTCAAAGACAGCAACGGGGTGATATGGCTGGGCAGCTATTACGGGGGAGTAAACTACTTCGACCCGAAGCGCGACGGCATGGTGCACTACGACTACCAGAACCGCACAGGCAGTCCGCTCTACTTCTCGCTGGTAGGCAACATGGCACGGGACAAGGACGGCAACCTGTGGCTGGGCACCGATGGCGGGGGAATCTCTTGTTTGGACCGGAACTGGAACCTGCTGGAGCAATACACGTCCGGGACGCCCCGCTCTTTGCTGCACAACAATGTGAAAGACATCGTGTATGACGAGTCGCGCGATTGCCTCTTTATCGGCACTTACTTGGGAGGACTTTCCCGCTACGACCGGCAGACGCGCCGCTTCTACCATTACCTCCGGCAACCTTCCGCTTCGGCAGACGGCAACAGGCCGGGGGAGATTATCCACCACCTCAAGCTCTGGCGGGACGATTTGTATATCTCGTCGCGCGAGGGCATCTTCCGCCTGGACCCGGACTTGAACCGCTTCGAACGACTGGCCGAAGACCGCTACTGCGAATGGTTTGACATCGACGAAGAGGGAACGATGTATGTGATGGGCAGTTATTCGTTCACTTATTTTTCTTTGGACAATGCGGCGTACAAGAAGACCGTCTGGCTGGACGCGCACGGCGGCCGGGGCAACCTGAGCCAAATCCTCGTACATCAGGATAAACTATATATTTGCACGCTAGGCTCCGGGCTATACCTGTTCGACAAACGGTCGGGAACGTTGCAACGCCTTTCAGAAACGGAGGGTGGATTGCCCAGCAACTACTGCTATGCCGTGCAGCCGGTGGACAGCGCGCGCCTGTTGGTGCTGGGCGATGCGGGCATTTCTTTGCTTTCGACGACGGAAAGGCACGTCCGGACGCTGGTAGTGGACACCTACGCATCGGATGCCGCCGTCATAGACGGTTGCGGCCTGTTCACCGACGGCCGGCTGGTGTACGTGGGCGACACGAAGGGAGTCACATTCTTCCCCTTGGAGGAGTTCGAAGAGCAGCATCGGTTTACACCTTACTTTTCGGCCTTATGGGTAAACAATATGCGGGTGGCGCCCGGCGACGAGAGCGGCATCCTGCAAGAAGCCCTGCCCTTCACCCGCGAACTCCGCTTGCAGGCGCATCAGAACAACCTGACTTTCCGCTTCCAACTGCAAGGAGCCATTTACCGGCATACGGATGTCTTGTATGAATATAAAATGGAAGGATACGACGAGGCATGGACGCCCGCTTCGGGGCAAACAATCCGTTATACCCGCCTTCGGCCGGGAGACTATGCCTTGCTGGTTCGCCCGGCAGGCCAGGCAGAAGGGCAGCAAGCCATGCGCATCCACGTGGCAGCCCCCCTCTATGCCACGTGGTGGGCCATCGCGCTGTACGTCTTGCTGGCCGTCTCGGCAGTGGGCTACTGGATTTGGAACAGGCAACAGAAACATCGGTGGGCCTTGTCGCTGGAGAGCGAGAAACGCAAGCAGCAGGCATTGGAGTTTTCGCTGGAGAAAGAGCGCATGCAGGCCAAGTACGCCGACGAGGCCAACCGCGAGAAACTGGCCTTCTTCACCAACATCAGCCACGAATTGCGCACGCCCTTGACGCTCATCGTCAGCTATGTGGACTCGCTGTTGGAAGAGCAGTTGCCCGATTATTTGTATCATAAGTTGCGGCGCATCAAGCAACATTCGCAGATGATGACGCAGTTGGTGACGGACTTGCTGGATTTCCGCAAGTTCTCGCAAGGCAAGATGAAGCTGACGCTGGGCGAGGCGGACATGGGCCGGTTTGCCCACGATGTATATGCCTCTTTCAGCTATTATGCCCAACACCGCAGCATCCTTTACACCTTCCAAGCGGAGCCGGAGCGCCTGACAGGCTGGTTTGACCGCCGGCAGCTGCGCAAGGTATTCACCAACCTGCTCTCGAACGCCTTCAAATACACGCCAAACGGGAAAGCAATCCGCATGAAGGCGACGGCGTGGGAAAACGGCGTAAAGGTGACGGTGGAAGATACCGGCCTCGGCATTGCGCCGGAAGACCTCCCGCACATCTTCGACCGCTTTTACCAAGGGAAACAGCAGGAAGCCACGGGGCAGACGGCAGGCACCGGCATCGGCTTGGCGTTGGCCAAACAAATCGTGGAACTGCACCACGGGCGCATCAGCGTGGAGAGCCGGCCGGGACAAGGCAGCGTCTTCACCGTTTGCCTGCCCCTGGCCAAAGAGGCGTATCTGGACGACAAGCGCATTGTGTGGCGCGAAGATCCGGAAGCGGAAGAAGCCGCCGAAGTTTGTCCCATAAGTCATGCGGAAACAGACGGGCCGGACGAAGAATGCGGACATCCCCGGCCGGAACGCCGCTACACCGTCCTCTTGGTCGAGGACAATCCCGAAATGCGGGCTGCCCTGAAACGCATCTTCCTGCCGTCCTACCACGTCCGGCAGGCTTCCAACGGGCAAGAAGCCTTGGAAACGGCCCGCACGTGGATGCCCGACCTGGTGGTGAGCGACGTCATGATGCCCCTTATGAGCGGGACGGAACTATGCGCGCGGATGAAGGGCGACCCGGACCTATGCCACATTCCCCTCATCCTGCTGACAGCCCTCAACACGCCCGAACAGAACATCGAAGGCTTAAGCCAAGGCGCGGACGACTACATTGCCAAGCCCTTCGACGCCCGCATCCTCCTGGCGCGCGCGGACAGCCTCTTGCGCAACCGGATACTGTTGCGGCAACAAATCGAAAAAAAGCCCGTGGCCGAGATGGACCTTTCCGGCCTCAGCCTGTACGACCAGCGGCTGCTGCGCCAAGTGGAAGAAGTGGTGCAACAGCACCTGGACGACCCCGACTTCGACATCCCCATGCTGTGCCGCGAGACCGGCATCGGCCGCTCGACGCTCTTCTCGAAATTCAAACTGCTGACGGGGCTTACGCCCAATGCTTTCATCGCCCAAGTCCGCCTGCGCACGGCCGAGGCGCTGTTCCGCAGCAACCCGTCGCTGTCTGTGGTGGAGGTGAGCGAGCGTTGCGGCTTCAGCACCGTCGCCTACTTCCGGCAGTGCTTCAAGGACAAATACGGCAAGGCGCCGCAGGCATTCCGCCGGGAATTGGGGCAGGAAGAGGGATGAATGCTGGTTTTATCTAAAAGTATTTCCTACCTTTGCGGGCAGAACAATCAACCTTAAAGACAAACCACATGTATAAGAAGTTTTTGGGAGCCTGCTGCCTCCTCGCGGCATCGGTGGGAATGCAGGCGCAATCGCCCATGGAGAAAGGATTGCAGAGCATCAACCAAGATAAGGCGGAAGCCATTGTGGAATTTCTGGCAGACGACAACCTGCTGGGACGCGAGGCAGGACAGCGGGAGTCGCGCATCGTGGCGCGCTACTTGGCATCGGAACTGAAGGAGGCCGGCATCCGCCCGCTGCTGGACAGCACCTATTTCCAACCCTTCGAAGCCTGTGCCGTCGAGCGGCAACGCAAAGGCCGCTTCCAGGTGCACCCGGACTCGCTGGCCAAGCTGAAGCAAGACGTGCACCGCAGCCTGAAACTGGCCAACGTGCTGGGATGGATTCCCGGCGAACGGGCGGACGAGTATGTGGTCATCGGCGCGCACTTCGACCACATCGGCTATGACCCCACGCTGGCGGGCGACGCCATCTACAACGGGGCGGACGACAACGCTTCGGGCGTGTCGGCGGCCTTGCAGATAGCGCGCGCCTTTGCCGTGTCCGGGCAGAAACCGTTGCGCAACGTCATCTTCGCCTTTTGGGACGGGGAAGAGAAAGGACTTTTAGGCTCGAAATACTTCGTGCAGACGTGCCCTTACATCCGGCAAATCAAAGGCTACCTGAACTTCGACATGATTGGCCGCAACAACCGGCCGGAACAACCGCGCCACGTGGTCTACTTCTATACGGAGTCGCACCCCGTCTTCGGCCAATGGCTGAAGGACGACATCGAACGCTACGGCCTGAAGCTGGAGCCGGACTACCGCGCGTGGGACCGCCCCATAGGCGGCAGCGACAACGGCTCGTTCGCCTTGCAGGACATCCCCATCATCTGGTACCACACGGACGCGCATCCGGACTATCACCTGCCCACGGACCATGCCGATCGCATCAACTGGGAGAAGCTGACGGACATCACGCGCGCGGCCTTCCTGAACATGTGGAACCTGGCGAACGAAGAAACGTATTAGTTGACAAGGGGACGAGTGGACGAGTGGACGAGTTGACAAGTTGACGAGGCTACAGACTACAAGGGTTTAGCTATCCTTGTGATCTTGCAGGCTGAAGCCTTGTAGCCTTGTCAACTCGTTCCCTTGTCAACTCGTTCCCTTGTCAACTCGTCAACTAGTCCACTCGTCAACTTAAGAACTCAAACACTCACACTATGGTCCTGAACTACATCTGGGTCGCCTTCTTCGTCATTGCCTTCGTCGTGGCGGCGGGCAAGCTGCTGCTAGGAGGCGACACCGGCATCTTTACGGAGCTGGTGAACGCCACGTTCGCCTCGTCCAAGAACGCCTTCGAGATTTCCCTGGGGCTGACCGGACTGCTCTCGCTCTGGCTGGGCATCATGAAGATTGGCGAGAACAGCGGCATGATCGACGCCCTGTCCCGCTGGCTCAGCCCGGTCTTCTGCCGCCTCTTCCCGGACATCCCCAAGGGGCATCCCGCCATGGGCTCCATCTTCATGAACCTGTCCGCCAACATGCTGGGACTGGACAACGCCGCCACGCCCTTGGGACTGAAGGCGATGAAAGAACTCCAAGAACTGAACCCCCGCAAGGACACGGCCACCAACCCGATGATCATGTTCCTGGTCATCAACACCTCCGGCCTGATCCTGATACCCGTCAGCATCATGATGTATCGCGCGCAGATGGGCGCCGCACAGCCCACGGACATCTTCATCCCCACGCTGCTCACCACCACCGTATCCACCGTGGTGGGCATCACCGCCGTCAGCATCAGCCAGCGCATCAACCTTTTCTGCCGGCCCATCCTGCTGCTGGCGGGAAGCATAGCCGTGTTCTTCGCCGCACTGATCTGGCTCTTCGTCCGCGTGGGACGCGACCAGATGGGCGCCTACTCCACCCTGGCGGCCAACATCATCCTGTTCGGCATCATCCTGCTGTTCATCCTCTGGGGATTGTGGAAGCGCACCAATGTCTACGACGCCTTCATCCAAGGCGCCAAAGACGGCTTCGCCACCGCCGTGCGCATCATCCCCTACCTCGTGGCCTTCCTGGTGGGCATCGCGGTGTTCCGCGCTTCGGGAGCCATGGACCTGCTGGTGGACGGCATCCGCTATGCCGTAGCCTTGCTGGGCGTGGACACCAGTTTTGTAGGCGCCCTGCCCACGGCGTTGATGAAGGCATTGAGCGGCAGCGCGGCCAACGGGCTGATGATTGACGCCATGGAGCAATACGGGGCCGACTCGTTCGTGGGCCGCATGAGCTGCGTGGCGCGCGGCGCGTCGGACACGACGTTCTACATCTTGGCCGTCTACTTCGGCAGCGTAGGCATCACACGCACGCGCAACGCCGTCACCTGCGGGCTGATAGCCGACCTCTCCGGCATCCTGGCAGCCATCGTCATCAGTTACTTGTTCTTCTTCTAGCCTCCTCCCCCCATGAGGGAGAGGCGACCCGTTCCAATGAAACCAATGAGATTTATAAAATATATGTATTAACCAACCAATAAATCAAAAGCTCTGAGCTCCTCCCCTTAGGGAGAGGTTGGGAGGGGCTTCTAACGCATTATGATTACTTACCAAACCGACGGCGTGGACATGCCCGCCATCGACCAACCCCAAACCAGCGCCTGGATACGGGCCGTGGCGCAGAGCCACGGCAAGCGCGTAGGCGAGATACTCTACATCTTCTGCTCGGACGAGCGAATCCTGGAGATAAACCGAGAGTATTTGCAGCACGATTATTATACGGACATCATCACCTTCGACTACTGCGTGGGCAACCGCCTGAGCGGCGACCTGGTCATCAGCCTGGACACCGTGCGCACCAACGCCCAACAGTTCGGCGCCGACTACGACACCGAGCTGCACCGCGTCATCATCCACGGCGTGCTGCACCTGTGCGGCATCAACGACAAAGGCCCCGGCGAGCGCGAAATCATGGAAGCGGCCGAGAACAAGGCCCTGGCGATGCGGAAAGGATGATGAACCGCCCCACGGGCCAAGCCGCCTCCTTTTCTTGGGAATCCCGGCAGAAAAAGTTTCTCATCCGCCGGGAAAAAACCTGCAAAGAGCGGAACAATCTCCATCTTTAGGCTAAAGACGGACATCTGCAACCTACAGATGCGCGTCTGCAGCCTACAGATGGACATCTGCAAGCTAAAGATGGAGTTCGCATAAGCCTTCGCAATACTTTTCTCCGCACAAAAAGAAGTTTTTCCCTCCTATTCTCCCCCAAAGGCGTTCTATCTTTAAAATCCGGCAGGCAGAAAGCGGCTATTCGATGCCTGATTTTCGCCAAACAACGCCTGCCGGCTCTCAAAACCATGTTTTAAAGCAGAAAAAACAGTGAACAGAAGTTAAATATTGAATCCGTCCATAAAAAAAATGCGGCGAACCTACTTCTGTTTCCCAAACTCAATTATTTTTGCAAAGAAATTTTTAAATAAACATATCCATGTTAAAGCACTTTATGCCAGTCGGCGCTTTCTTGCTGAGTGCATTCTTCGTAGGAGGAACGGCACATGCAGCGCCAAGCGAAAGTCAAGGTATCATGGCCGTACAGCAAGACGGCGCATGTACCGGAGTTGTGAAAGATGCTACCGGTGAAACCATCATCGGCGCATCAGTAGTAGTGAAAGGGACGACCAACGGCGTCATAACAGACTTCGACGGAAATTTCCAGCTGAAGAATGTGCAGCCGGGTGCAGTCCTGCAAATCTCGTATGTGGGTTATAAGACCCTAGAAGTCACCTGGAACGGCGGACCTCTGAACGTCATCCTGCAAGAAGACACCGCGCTCTTGGACGAAGTAGTAGTCGTGGGTTATGCCACGGTGAAGAAAGCCAACCTGACGGGTGCCGTTTCGGCAGTGGATTCGGAAGTCCTGGAAGAACGTCCTATCACCAACCTGGGACAAGGCTTGCAGGGCGCCATTCCTAACTTGATCGTCACCACCAATCCTCAGCCGGGTAGCGGTTCTTCGTTCAACGTCCGTGGTTTGACCTCACTGAACGGCGGCTCGCCGTTGGTATTGGTCGACGGCGTGCAGATGGACCCGAACTTGATCAACCCGCAGGACGTGGCCAGCGTATCTGTCCTGAAGGATGCCGCTTCTGCCTCTATTTACGGTGCGCGCGCAGCCTACGGCGTGGTATTGATCACCACGAAGGGCGGTAAGAAGAACCAGCCGACGCGCGTGTCGTTCGACGCCTCGGTATCGTTCAACAGCCCGACGACACGCCCCAGTTACATGGACTCCATGGAGTATGCCACGTGGATGAACACGGCCAACATGAACACCAACGGCCGCAACATCTTCAGCCAAGACGAAATGGACCATATCCAGGCCTATTACAACGACCCGGTGAACAACTCGCCGGTATTCGTCACCAATGACCCGGACAGCTGGCAATACGGCAACTGCCAGGCAGGCAAGTACGCTTATTGCGGCAACACCAACTGGATGGACGAAATCTACAAGAAGAGCTATCCGTTGCAGAAGTACAACGTGAACATCAGCGGCGGTAGCGACAAGACCACGTATTATACCTCGGTGGGCTACATGGACCAAGGCTCTATCTTGCGCTATGGCGACGAAAGTTTCCGCAAGTTCAACGTAGTGAACAACATCAACTACGAAATCAACAAGTGGTTGACCGTATCGATGAAGACCTCTTTCATCCGCACGGAGCAAACCGGCATCCAGCAGGACGAAGTGCACGGCAACGCTTGGATTGGCAACGACACGCAGCCTTTGATGCCTGTGAAGCACCCCGACGGACACTGGGCAGGCCAAGGTAACTACACGAACTTCGCAGCCGTGCTGGAAGAAGGCGGTAACCGTCAGACCACGAAGAACGACTTCTGGAATACGGCTGCCATCGAAATCAAGCCGTTGGAAGGACTGAGCGTCAAGTTGGACTACACCTTCAACTACTATGCCCAGCACAACAAGAACCACATGAAGTCCTTCTCGGAATACGGCGCCAACGGCGTTTACCTGCAAGAGTTCCAGTACACAGACCCGAACTACGTGTACGAATACCAAAACAACGATACGTACAACGCCCTGAACCTCGTGGGCAACTACGAAAAGACGCTGGGCAAGCACTACTTCAAAGTGATGGTAGGTTACAACCAGGAAAGCAAGCACACGCGCTCGTTCTATGCTGAACGCGACGACTTGATCAACAACAACCTGCCTTCGATGGGCAATGCCACCGGCGAAGACTACGTGGGCAACTCGGACGACAGCTGGGCTACGCGAAGCGGATTCGCCCGTATCAACTACACTTTCAACGACCGCTACTTGCTGGAGTTGAACGGACGTTACGACCTCTCGTCCAAGTTCCCGAAGAACGACCGCAGCGTGTTCAGCCCCTCCTTCTCCGTAGCTTGGAGATTGAGCCAGGAAGAATGGTTCGCATCTGCTACGCGCAACTTCTTCGACGACTTGAAGATCAGAGCTTCTTACGGTAGCCAGGCCAACCAAGCATTGGACAATGGCTGGTATGCTTACCTCTCTACGTACAGCAGCGGCAATACGGGCTACTTGTTCGGCGGACAGCAACTGCGCTACATCCTGCCGGGCGGATTGATCAGCAACACCGTTACGTGGGAAAAAGTGACGCAATGGGACTTGGGTCTGGACTTCACCATCCTGCGCAACCGCTTGACCGGTACGTTCGACTACTATCAACGTAAGACAACGGGCATGTTGGGCGCCGGCAAACTGTTGCCGAACATCTTGGGCGCCAGTGAGCCGCAAGAGAACGCTTCCGACCTGAAGACTTACGGTTGGGAATTGGCCTTGACGTGGAACGACCGCTTGGACAACGGCCTGCACTACTCTATCGGCTTCAACATTGCCGACGCACAGGCTGAAATCACGAAATTCGACAACCCCACCCGCTCGCTCTCCAGCTACTATGTAGGCCAGAAGTACGGCGAAATCTGGGGCTACGAATCCACACTGTTCCAATCCCAGGAAGATATCGACGCTGCACCGGACCAATCGCAAGTGGACGGCGGCATTGACAAGCGTCCGGGCGACATCCAGTTCATTGACATCAACGGCGACGGCGTAGTGAACAACGGAGCCAACACCGTGGACGATCCGGGCGACCGCCGCATCATCGGTAACACCACGGCCCGCTACAACTACGGTATCAACCTCTCTGCCGATTGGAAAGGCTTCGACCTCGGCATCTTCTTCCAAGGCGTAGGCAAGAAAGACTTGTATCTGCCGAACTCCTTCCGTTGGCAGTATGGCAGCCAGTGGCAAGTGCCCACAGCTTATGCCAACGACTATTGGACGGAAAGCAACACGGACGCTTACTTCCCCGTGGCACGCTTCAACGGCGGCACCGCACTGGGACAGAACCAGACACGCTACTTGCTGGACGGCTCTTACCTGCGTCTGAAGTCTTTGACTTTCGGCTACACCCTGCCGGAAACGCTGACACAGAAAGCATACATCCAGAAAGCCCGCGTTTACTTCACGGCTGAAAACTTGTTCACCATCAAGCACACGCCCGAAGGATTCGACCCCGAACTGGATAACCCGTATGCTTACCCGCAACAGCGCGCTTTGTCTATCGGCGTCAGCCTGACATTCTAATCAACCACTTAAACTTTTACCGAAATGAAACTGAAACATATATTATACAGTTCTATCCTGGGGGTAGCAACAGCCGCATCGATGACGAGCTGTAACGATGCATTCCTGGAGAGGTCGCCTCAGAGCATCAACGACCTCACCTATTGGACCAACGCCAACGACCTGAAAACGTATGCCAACGCTTTCTACGACATCCTGCCGGCCGGCGTGGACAACGTAAGCGACACGCAGAGCGACAACCAAGTGCCCAGCAGCATCAACTCGTTCATCTGGAACCAGTACACAGTGCCTACCGAAAACGGCAACTGGTCGAAGAGCAACTGGTCCAACATCCGCCGCATCAACTACTTCATGACGCACTACCAGCAAGTGACCGGCGATGAAGCCGACATCAACAATTGGGTAGCCGAGATGCGCTTCTTCCGCGCTTTGGAATATTATTCAAAGATCCGCACGTTCGGCGATGTGCCTTGGTTGGATAAAGAGTTGAACACAGGCGATACGGACATCTTGTACGGTCCGCGCGACCCGCGCAACGAAGTGGCCCGCCACATCGTTGAAGACTTGGACTTTGCCATCGAATGGTTGCCCGAAGCCGGCGCAGAAGAAGCCAACCGCCTGAACAAAGACATTGCCCGCCACGTCAAGGCACGTGTTTGCTTGAACGAAGGTACGCACTACAAGTACCACACCGAGCTGGGCTATGAATCGGAAAGCGAATACTTCCTGCAGCAGGCTGCCAATGAGACAGACGTGCTGATCAGTTCCGGACGTTATGCCTTGTATAACACCGGCGACCCCGCACACGACTTCTACCAGATGTTTATCTTGAACGACAAGAGCGACTTGAGCGAAGCCATCCTCTACGTTGACTATGTAGCCAATCTGCGTATGCACAACATGAGCCATGGAGCATTTGAATCCCAGTGCGGCTTCTCGAAGGACTTTGTAGACTGCATCCTGTATGCCGACGGCCTGCCCAAAGCGCTGACTTCCTATCCTACGGACGATACCACCATGGAACAGGAAATGGCCAACCGCGACCCGCGTGCCACACAGACCATCCAAGTGGAGAGTTTCTTCTTGAACTTGGAAAGCCCCGATTTGAGCTACTACCGCCACGTAACGACGGATGACGCTTACGTAACGCAGTACTGCCCCACCGGCTACCAGACCATCAAGGGCTACAACCCGAGCTTGGAAAGCGGTTACTATGTAGAGACTTCGGACGGTATTGCTTACCGTTATGCCGAAACTTTGCTGATCAACGCCGAAGCCAAGGCTGAACTGGGCACCATCACCCAAGCCGACTTGGACCGCACCATCAATGATTTGCGCGACCGCGTAGGCATGCCGCACCTGAACATGGAAGTAGGCTTCGACGATCCCAATTGGCCGGACTATGGCTACAGCCTCACTCCGCTGTTGCAGGAAATCCGCCGCGAACGCCGCGTCGAATTGGCCGGCGAAGGCTTCCGTTGGGACGACCTCGTTCGTTGGAAAGCCGGTCCGTTGCTGGACAATGTGATGACTTACGTCGGCAAGAAGATTTCTACCGAAAGTTCTATGGCAGAAAATGGATTCCGTGCTGACGAGGGTTACGTGATGGTATATCCGCAATACACCAATGCAGACCTTTCCATCGGTTCTGAAAGCCGTAAGTGGGAGGACAAGATGTATCTCCAACCCATCCCGACAGGCGAAATCCAGCGTAACCCGCAATTGGAACAGAACCCTGGCTGGTAATTAAGACTCGGACGAATTGAACATTCGTTCCCTAGTCCTCCTACATTAGCATAATGTAATTAGGCAAAGAGGGAAGAGGCGCAGTTGTGAAGCTGGCCTCTTTTATTTTTCTCATCCCAAAAACTTTTTCAAAGCATAAGCGCCCAACTTTGGCAAGTCCGCGTTGGCAAGGGAAACGCATTCCTTCCTCCAAAACAAGAAAAATGATTACATATAAAGCTTTTCAAATTCGTTCCATGTTCGTTTTTTGTTCGTTCCTAAGGGGTCGGAAATGGAACGAACATGGAACGAACTTGGAACGAACATGGTACGAACATGGTACGACTGTGTCCCGAAGCGGTTTTTAAGCAGGAAACAAAGCGAATAAAGAATAAAGTATTCTTACATTTATCAATGCTTGAAGCCCGGTACATCGGGCATAATAGTAGGACCTGAACCGCCGCCGCGATGCTTGTATATGGCTCCTCGTATCAACTCGCGTATCAGCGGGCCAACGTCTATCTGCAACTTGAACTTGTCGAATTTATAATAAGGTGCCACAATGGGCAACACTTCCCAACGTCCGGTCAGGTTATTGTAGAAAGTCTGTGCGCCCATCTCCAATCCAAAACGCTCGGTGATGTCAAAGCCCAAGGCTCCCCCCATGCCATAAGAGGGACGGGTACTGAAGTCGCCAAAGCCCACACCGCCAAAGGTGCGGACATAGAGCTTGTCTTGCGCTTGCCACAACAATTGGCCGGACAAACCAAAGGATTGGCCCGTGAAACGCGCCGTATTCATCTTCAGCGCGTCGGCCATCAGTTGCAGTTGCAGGCGGCCGCCAAACTGCTTCTGCCATCCGAGAGACGCCGCATTGAACCGCCCTATGCCCGGCATGCTGGTCTGTCCGCCGCTGCCCACCCAATAGCCTCCGGCCATGCGGTCCAACACGCCGTCCGTCCGGTAATCGCCCCGAAACATCGGCGAGGGATTAACGACATAAGGCAGATAAAGTCCGGACGGGTGTACGGGAGTGAACGCCGGTCGTGGCATCGCAACCGGACGGGCTGCAGGAAATTCTACGCGAGGAAGTGCCAAACCTGCCTGGGGAACTGCCCAACCTCCGGAGATGCCTTGCGGCGGAAAGACGGCGGAGAGGGAATCGTGCCGCACACGCAGGCTGTCTTCTTGCTGCGCACAAAGAGGAAGCCCTGCCGACAGGCACAGGAACAACATACTGATGCGGATGAACGAACGGTTTTTCATCGGAAAAAGAAAACTTAAAATGGTAAGTAATCAATCATATTTAGTTTATACTATATCAGAAGTTAAGCCGATACCTCTGTGTATGCGGCTCGTTGACTTACTATTGGCTTAACTCCTAACGGAGCGAAGCGGAGTGATAACTTCTTAACTCCTACAAATGGTATAAATTAATTCTGTATCTTCACTTAAGTTCCCCGTTGCAGCCTTGTCAACTTATAAACTTAAAAACTGAAGAACTTATAAACCCACTGATATAGACATCAAAGGTAGGAAACACCCCTCACTTTGGCAAAAATGCTAAGACTATTTAAGAAAAAGGGAGAAAAGGAAGGGATGTTCCTTATTTTTGTTTACATTTGTGCCAACATATCATCTAAAACATACTGCGTATGAAAAACTCGACCCTTATTCCGGGCTTGATGCTATGCGCCTCGCTGTGCGTAGGAAGCCCGTTGTTGCAAGCACAGTCTGTCATCCCCATCCCGCTGAAGATGGAACAGACGGCAGGTACGTTCCTGCTGAAGAAGACCACTCCCTTGTACACCAACCTGCAAGGCGAAGAACTGGAGCGTCTCAAAGCCACTGCCGAGCCGGGCACGGTGAAGCATTTGAAAAACTTGTCTAAAGCACCTGCGGGCTGCATCGTGCTGGAAAAGACCGAAACCGGCGTGCCCCAGTCGCCCGAAGGCTACGCGCTAAACGTCAGCCCGGACAAGGTACTGGTTCAATCGCGTGCCGATGCCGGCTTGTTCTACGGCTTGCAAACCGTCTGCCAACTGGGCGAAGCGAAACCCGACGGCAGCAGCGCGATTGCCGCCACGCAAATCACGGACGAACCGCGCTTCCAGTACCGTGGCTTCATGATGGACGTTTCGCGCCACTTCCGCACGAAGGAGTTCGTCAAGAAGCAGATGGACGCCATGGCCCGCTTTAAGCTGAACCGCCTGCACATCCACCTGACCGACGGCGCAGGCTGGCGCATTGAAATCAAGAAGTATCCGCAATTGACGCAATTCGCCGCCTGGCGTCCGGATGCCGTTTGGAAAGATTGGTGGTTCAAAGAGAACGGACGCAAGTACTGCGAAGAAGGCACGCCCGGCGCTTATGGCGGCTACTACACGCAGGAAGACATCCGCGAGCTGCTGGACTATGCGGCCGACCGCCACATCACCATCATACCGGAAATTGAAATGCCCGCACACTCCGAAGAGGTATTGGCCGCTTATCCGGAGTTGTCGTGCTCGGGCGAGCCGTACAAGAACGCCGAATTCTGCATCGGCAACGAACAGACTTTCGAGTTTCTGGAGAACGTACTGACGGAAGTCATCGACCTGTTCCCCTCGGAATACATCCACATCGGCGGCGACGAAGCCAACAAGAATCCCTGGAAAGCCTGCCCCAAGTGCCAACAACGCATGAAGGACGAGGGACTGAAAGACGTGGACGAATTGCAGAGCTATGCCATCCACCGCATGGAGGTCTTCCTGAACGAGCACGGCCGCAAGTTGCTGGGCTGGGACGAAATCATGGAGGGCGGACTGGCGCCCAACGCCACGGTGATGTCTTGGCGGGGCGAGGAAGGCGGCCTTAAAGCCGTGCGCAGCGGACACCGCGCCGTGATGACGCCTGCCGAGTTCTTCTACCTGGACTACTACCAAGACGCGCCCATCAGCCAGCCCGAAGCCATCGGCGGCTACGTACCCTTGGAAAAGACCTATTCTTACGACCCCGTCAAGGCCGACATGACGCCCGAAGAAGCCGCTTTGGTCTACGGCGTGCAGGCCAACCAATGGGCCGAATACATCCCGACGGACGAATACTACGAATACATGATGTACCCGCGCCTCTTGGCCGTGGCCGAAGTGGGCTGGAGCCAACCGTCGCGCAAGGATTTTGCCGACTTCCGCAACCGGGCACTGACCGCCGTCGAGTGGTTGAACGCCCATGGTTACCACCCCTTCCCGCTGAAGGACGAAGTGGGACACCGCCCCGAATCGCGCGAACCTATCCAACACTTGGCATTGGGCAAGCCCGTGACCTACAACGCTCCCTTCAACGAGTCGTATAAAGCCGCCGGGGACAAGTCTCTGACAGACGGCATCCGGGGCGACTGGACCTACTCCGACGGACGTTGGCAGGGCTTCATCTCGCGCAACCGCCTCGACGTGACCATTGACTTGGGCGAAGCCACGGAAATAGGCAGCATCGGCGCCGACTTCATGCAAGCCGCCGGACCGGAAGTATTCCTGCCCGCCGAAGTCATCATCTCCGTATCGGACGACGGACAGAACTTCAGCGAACTGAAACGCGTCACGCACACGCCCAGCCGCGAACCCGGCTTTGCCTTCGTCAACCACACTTGGACGGGCAAGACCACCGCGCGCTACGTCCGCTACCAAGCCCGCTCCGGCAAAGAACTGGGCGGCTGGATATTCACAGACGAAATCGTAGTGCTGCCTCCGCAGTAACCAATGGAACTATCTCCCGCGAGCGGCGCGGGAGTGTCCCCAAAGATGCTTAAAGCATCCACTTCCAGGCGCGGATTTCGCGGATGACACGGATTAAGATGGAAAGGAAATCCGTGCAACCTGCGGAATCTGCGCCTGGATCATTTATCAAAAAGGCATCATCCGTCATCCAAACAGAACGGAATCGCGCCAAACACGCCCTAAAACGAAGGCAAAAAGAACAAAAACGCCTGCTTCCCTACCCTTTCCCTTACATTTTGTCCGTTTCCTAACTGCATTTCCCTGCGATTTTCCGCGCTGTCCGTCCCTCTGCACGCAAATACGCGCCGGAAACGGCAACAGGAAACAGGCGATGCGGGGATATTCCCCAACTTTTCGTAACTTTGCATCGCGAATCAAAAGAAACCGAGAATGGAATTCAACTATGACGTAATCGTAATAGGCGCCGGCCACGCCGGATGCGAAGCGGCGGCCGCTGCGGCACGTTTGGGCTCGCGGACGTGTCTTATTACGATGGACATGAACAAAATCGCCCAGATGAGCTGTAATCCAGCCATAGGCGGCATTGCCAAAGGACAGATCGTGCGCGAGATAGACGCCCTGGGCGGATGGACAGGCTTGGTGACGGACCGTACCGCCATCCAGTTCCGCCTGCTCAACCGCTCGAAAGGCCCCGCCATGTGGAGCCCCCGCGCGCAATGCGACCGCAACAAATTCATCTGGGCGTGGCGCGAGGTGCTGGAAAATACGCCCAACTTGCACATCTGGCAAGACACCGTGCGCCAACTGCTGGTGGAGGACGGCGAAGTGCGCGGCGTGCAGACCGTATGGGGCGTGACGTTCCACGCCCGTTGCGTGGTGCTGACCGCAGGCACCTTCCTCAACGGACTGATGCATGTGGGCCGCGTCATGCTGCCCGGCGGGCGCATGGCCGAACCGGCGTCGTACGAATTGACTGAATCCATCGCGCGCCACGGCATAACCTTCGGCCGGATGAAGACCGGCACCCCCGTGCGGATAGACGGGCGCAGCGTCCACTACGAGGACATGGAGGCGCAGGACGGCGAATGCGACTTCCACAAATTCTCCTTCCTCGACACCGGCACGCGGCACCTCCGCCAACTGCCGTGCTGGAGTTGCTTCACCAACGAAGCATCGCACGAAGTCTTGCGGCGCGGCCTGCCCGAATCGCCCCTTTTCAACGGACAGATACAAAGCATCGGCCCGCGCTACTGCCCCAGCATCGAGACGAAAATCGTCACCTTCCCCGACAAGCCGCAACATCAGTTGTTCCTGGAACCTGAAGGCGAAAGCACGCAGGAGTATTACCTCAACGGCTTCTCGTCCTCGCTTCCCATGGACATCCAAATCGAAGCGCTAAAGCAGATCCCCGCTTTCCGCGACCTTGTCATATACCGTCCGGGCTACGCCATAGAATACGATTACTTCGATCCTACGCAACTGAAACACTCGTTGGAATCGAAGAAAGTGCGCAACCTTTTCTTCGCCGGGCAAGTCAACGGGACGACGGGCTACGAAGAAGCGGCGGGACAAGGCATCGTAGCAGGCATCAACGCGCACATCAACTGCCACGGCGGCGAGCCCTTCACCTTGGGACGGGACGAGGCTTACATCGGCGTGCTGATAGACGACTTGGTGACGAAAGGCGTGGACGAGCCTTACCGCATGTTTACCTCGCGCGCGGAATACCGCATCCTGTTGCGCATGGACGATGCGGACATGCGCCTGACAGAACGTTCGTGGAAACTG
Organism: uncultured Bacteroides sp.; assembly: GCA_944322365.1. Taxonomy (GTDB): domain Bacteria; phylum Bacteroidota; class Bacteroidia; order Bacteroidales; family Bacteroidaceae; genus Bacteroides. The sequence continues at coordinate 10,421 of CALUOW010000006.1, read as the reverse complement.
GGCTTGGCACAGGAAGACCGCTACGCCTTATTGGTCAGCAAGCGCGAAGCCATCGCCCGCTTGGTGGACTTTGCCCGTTCCTACTCCATCAAGCCCGCGCTCATCAACCCGGTACTGGAGCAGTTGGGCACAACCCCGTTGCGCCAAGGCTGCAAACTCATCGACCTGCTGAACCGCCCGCAAGTGACACTGGCAGGCATGGCCGAACACATTCCCGCCTTCAAACGCGAGCTGGACCGCCTGACGGAACGGAAAGAAGAAATCATCGAGGCGGCCGAGATCCTCATCAAGTACGAGGGCTACATTGAACGCGAACGCATGATTGCCGACAAACTGGCGCGGCTGGAAGCCATCAAAATCAAGGGACGCTTCGACTACGGCAGCCTGCAGTCCCTTTCGACCGAGGCGCGACAAAAGCTCTCGAAGATTGACCCCGAGACCATCGCGCAGGCTAGCCGCATTCCCGGCGTGTCGCCCAGCGACATCAACGTCCTGCTGGTGCTTTGCGGCCGCTAGAACGTCCAAGTTCCACGTGAAACAAAAGATTCAATAAACCTCCTAAATAAACTGATTATGAGCAAAGAAAGATTAGTAGAAAGCATCCGAACCATCCCCGATTACCCCAAGAAGGGGATTCTGTTCTACGACGTTACCACGCTGTTCAAGGATCCTGAAGCCTTGCGCCTGGCAGCAGACATTCTGTACGAGATGTATAAAGACAAAGGCATCACGAAAGTAGCCGGCATCGAGTCGCGAGGATTCATCCTAGGTGCCATCTTGGCCGAACGCCTCGGCGCGGGCTTCGTCATGGTGCGAAAGCCTGGCAAGCTGCCGGCAGAGACCATCGAAATCAGCTACGAGAAAGAGTATGGCACAGACACGATACAGATTCACAAAGACGCCATCGGTCCGGACGACGTGGTGCTGATGCACGACGACCTCCTGGCGACGGGCGGCACCATGCGGGCAGCCTGCCAAATGGTGCAGACGATGAAGCCGCGCAAAGTATACGTCAACTTCCTCATCGAACTGAAGGCGCTGCACGGACGAGAAGTCTTTGGCAACGATGTGACCTTGGACACGGTGCTGGCCCTGTAAACACGAGCCGCATGGAAGAACTGAAGGCCAACGACTATCTGAAAGGTATTGTGCAGAATTTGCCTGAAAGCCCCGGCATCTACCAATACCTGAACAACGAGGGGACCATCATCTACGTCGGCAAGGCAAAGAACCTGAAGCGGCGCGTCTCCTCGTATTTCAACCGAGAGCACGAGCCGGGCAAGACGCGCGTGCTGGTCAGCAAAATAGCCGACATCCGCTACATCGTGGTGAAAACGGAGGAGGACGCGCTGTTACTGGAGAACAACCTCATCAAAAAATACAAGCCGCGCTACAACGTATTGCTGAAGGACGACAAAACCTATCCGTCCATCTGCGTGGCCAACGAGTGGTTCCCGCGCGTATATCGCGTCCGCAAGACTGTCCGCAACGGCTCCACGTATTATGGACCCTACAGCCACGTGCCTACCATGTACGCCTTGCTGGACCTCATCAAGCATCTCTTTCCCCTACGGACATGCCACCACAGCCTTACGCCGGAGAACATCCGCGCAGGCAAGTTCCACGTCTGCCTGGAGTATCACATCAAGAATTGCGCCGGACCGTGCATAGGCAAGCAATCGAGCGATGAATACATGAAAAACATCGCCCAGATCAAAGAGATACTGAAGGGCAACACGCGCGAAGTAGAACAAATGCTCTACCAACAGATGCAGGATTTGGCGGCGGAAATGAAATTCGAGGAAGCGCAAAAGGTGAAGGAGAAATACATGCTGCTGTCCAACTACCGCGCCAAGTCCGAGGTGGTGAGCCACGTGCTGCACAACATAGACGTCTTTTCCATCGAAGAAGACTCGGACGGCAAATCGGCCTTCATCAATTACCTGCACATCACGAACGGAGCGGTAAACCAAGCGTTCACCTTCGAATACAAAAAGCGGCTGAACGAAAGCAAAGAAGAACTGCTGGCACTGGGCATCGCGGAAATGCGCGAACGATACAAAAGCCGTTCGCGCGAAATCATCGTGCCCTTCGACCCCGGCGTGGAGTTGAAGGACGTCACCTTCACCATCCCCCAGCGCGGCGAAAAGAAAACGCTGTTGCAACTGTCTATACTGAACGTGAAACAGTACAAGGCCGACCGCCTGAAGCAAGCCGAAAAACTGAATCCCGAACAACGCGCCACCCGCCTGCTGAAGGAAATCCAAGACATGCTGCACCTGGACCGCCTGCCCATCCGCATCGAGTGCTTCGACAACTCGAACACGCAGGGCGCAGACCCCGTGGCGGGTTGCGTGGTCTTCGTCAAAGGGCGCCCGTCGAAGAAAGACTATCGGAAATACAACATCAAAACCGTGGCGGGCCCGGACGATTATGCCTCGATGCAAGAGGTCGTCAGACGACGCTACGCGCGCGCCATCGAAGAGAGCTTCCCCCTGCCCGACCTGCTCATCACCGACGGTGGAAAGGGACAAATGAGCGCTGTGCAGGAAGTGCTAGACGAACTGAGACTGGCCATCCCCGTAGCCGGACTGGCCAAGGATAGCCGCCACCGCACGTCGGAACTGCTGTTCGGCACGCCGCCACAAGTAGTGGGCATGAAGCAGACATCGGCCCTCTTCCAGCTATTGACGCGCATCCAGGACGAAGTGCACCGCTATGCCATCACCTTCCACCGCGAGAAGCGCAGCAAACGGCAAGTAGCCTCCGAACTCGATGGAATCAAGGGAATCGGACCCAAAGCCAAGGAAGCATTGCTAAAGGAATTCAAGAGCGTAAAGCGTATCCGCGAAGCCACGGACAAAGCGCTGGCCGCCGTCGTAGGCGAAGCCAAGGCACAGCTGCTAAAGGCCCATTTCGAAGCCTCTCAAGAAACCTGACCGGCGCATATATCGCCCGGTGCCTGGAGATACATCGCCCGCCGACGGCAGATATATCGCCAGCAGGCGGCAGATATATCCGCCGGAAACAAGCCAAATATGGCGGAAACAACGGGAAAGATTCGTATCTTTGCCGGGAAAACAGATAAGAGAAAAAAGATATGAGAATAGTGATACAACGCACCAAACATGCCTCGGTCAGCATCGGCGGCCGGGTGAAATCGTCCATCGGCCCTGGGATGCTGATACTGGTGGGCATCGAAGACACAGACGGGGCAGAAGACATCGACTGGCTGTGCCGCAAGATAGTACACCTGCGCATCTTCGACGACGAAAACGGCGTGATGAACCGCTCCATCCTGGAGAGCGGAGGCGACATCCTCGTAGTAAGCCAATTCACCCTGCACGCCTCGACCAAGAAGGGCAACCGCCCGTCGTATATCCGCGCCGCGCGGCCCGAAATCTCCATCCCGCTCTACGAGCAATTCTGCAACGAGTTGGGCATAGCTTTGGGCAAGCCGGTAAGCACCGGCCAATTCGGCGCCGACATGCAGGTGGAGTTGCTGAACGATGGCCCGGTGACCATCTGCATGGACACGAAACAGAAAGAATAAGCCAAATAGGCAACTATTAAACACTCATCACCCAACCCCTGAGATTATGACCTTGGACGAAGCACAACAACAAGTAGACGCTTGGATACGGACCTACGGCGTGCGCTACTTCAGCGAACTGACCAACTTGGCCGTGCTGACGGAAGAAGTGGGCGAACTGGCGCGCGTCATGGCCCGCCGCTACGGCGACCAATCCTTCAAACCGGGCGAAAAAGACAACCTGGAAGAAGAATTGGCAGACGTGTTGTGGGTATTGATTTGCCTGGCCAACCAGACAGGCGTCAGCCTGACAGACGCCTTTGCCCGCACGCTGGAAAAGAAAACCCGCCGGGACAACACCCGGCACCTGAATAACCCCAAACTGAAAGGAAAAAGTAACGATGGAAAAGAATGAACCCACGCAAAGCAAGTATGACGCCGCCCTAAGCAAATATGCAACCAACCTGGACGACGCGGACGTTGCCGCCAAAACGGCTGAAATCATCGACAAAAAACGGGCTGCCAACGATACGCCCGAAGTGAAGAAATTCCTCTTCAACTGCATCGACCTGACCACCCTGCGCTGCGAGGACAACGACGAAAGCGTACTGCGCTTCACACAAAACGTCAACCGCTTCGACGAAGAGTTTCCCGACCTCAAAAACGTGGCCGCCATCTGCGTATATCCCAACTTCGCGGAAATCGTGCGAGACACGCTGGAGGTGGAAGACGTGCAGATAGCCTGCGTATCGGGCGGCTTTCCCTCGTCGCAGACCTTCACCGAAGTCAAAATCGCCGAGACCGCCATGGCCATCAGCGACGGCGCGACAGAGATAGACATCGTCATCCCGGTGGGCAAATTCCTGGCGGGAGATTATGAAACGATGTGCGATGAAATCGAAGAATTGAAGGACACCTGCAAGACGCACCGCCTGAAAGTTATCTTGGAGACAGGCGCGCTGAAGACGGCCGCCAACATCAAGAAAGCCTCCATCCTGGCCATGTATGCGGGCGCGGACTTCATCAAGACATCCACCGGCAAGCAACAGCCCGCCGCCACGCCCGAAGCAGCCTACGTCATGTGTCATGCTATCAAAGAATACTACGAACAGACGGGGCGCCGTGTAGGCTTCAAACCCGCCGGAGGACTGAATACAGTAGAAGACGCCCTCACCTACTACACCTTGGTCAAAGAGATATTGGGGGACGAGTGGCTGAACAATTTCTACTTCCGCCTAGGCACAAGCCGCCTGGCCAACCTGTTGCTCTCGGACATACTGGGCAAGGAAACGAAGTTCTTCTAAGCCCTACCCGGCCGCACGAACAACCAACCGGCCCCATAAGAAGCGCGGACGAAGCGGATGCCACACACAGGCTTGCAAACCTGATGACATTCCGCGCCGTCCGCGCTTGACATATAAAAGAAAAAGTGAACCTCCTTATTTCTCCCGCTCCACCACGTAGTCGATGTACGCAGCCAAAGCCGTCTTCACGTCGCTGTCGGACACGTTGTCCAACAACGCCAAAGCCCGGTCGCGGTGGCAACGCATCGCCTGACGAGCATACTCAATGCCACCATTGTCCTTGGCAAAGGCTATCAAACGGCCGATTTCATCGAGCGTGGCTTTGCCCGACTTCACGCGCAGGGCAATGGCTGTGGCTTCCGCGTCGTGCGTACTGTTCAGGGCATAGAGCACAGGCAGGGTCAGCTTGCCCTCCAACATGTCGTTGCCGGTGGGTTTGCCAATCTCCTTGCTGTCATAATAGTCAAAGATGTCGTCCTTAATCTGGAAACAAAGCCCGATGTATTCGCCAAACTTGCGCAAAGTTTCTGTCTCTGCGGCATCTGCCCCAACAGACAAAGCGCCAGCCTGGGTGCAAGCGGCAAACAGCATGGCTGTCTTCTTGCGGATAACTTCAAAGTAGACTTCTTCGGAGAATTGCTGGTTTTGCACGTTGGATAGTTGCAGAAGCTCGCCTTCGGCCAACTCGCGGCCCAAGACTGAAATGAGGTCGATAATGTCCAAATGGCGGGTCGAAGCAGCTTGCAACAAGGCCGTGGCCAACAGATAGTCGCCGGTAAGGACGGCCACTTTGTTGTTGAACACGGCATTCACCGAGAGTTGCCCGCGCCGTTCGGTGCTTTCGTCCACCACATCGTCGTGCACAAGGCTAGCCGTATGCAACAGTTCGAGCGCGGCGGCGGCATGGAGCGTGGCAGGGCGGACGTCTCCCAGCAACTTGGCAGCCAACAAGACCAACATCGGGCGCATCATCTTCCCGCTCTTTTGCCGTATGTGCGCAATGACATCTTGCAGCAAAAGATTGGAGCTGGAAAGCGTGCTGCCGAACAGCGTCTTAAACTCTTCCATCTCCCCGATAATCGGTGCAATTATTAAAGATGAACGGTCCATATACGTAATTTGTGCACAAAAATACGAATAAAACGATTAATAGCGCATTTTTTTGTACTTTTACGTCGAAAAAAAGGATAAATATATGGATTCAACCGATAAACTCTTCCTGTTAGATGCGTACGCACTCATCTATCGGGCTTATTACGCGCTCATCAGAAGTCCGCGCGTCAACTCCAAAGGCATGAACACTTCGGCCGTCTTCGGTTTCGTCAACACGCTGGAAGAAGTGCTGAAAAAAGAACGCCCCACGCACATCGGCGTGGCCTTCGACCCGTCCGGCCCCACCTTCCGCCACGAGGCTTACGAACAATATAAAGCCCAACGCGAAGAAACGCCCGAAGTCATCCGCCAATCCGTACCTATTATAAAAGACATCATCCGCGCCTACCGCATCCCTATCCTGGAGGTGCCTGGCTTTGAAGCGGACGACGTCATCGGCACATTGGCCACCGAAGCGGGCCGGCGAGGCATCCGCACCTACATGATGACGCCCGACAAAGACTACGGCCAACTGGTGGGCGGGACCGTCAGCATGTATCGGCCGAAGCACACAGGCGGCTTCGAAATTATGGGCACGGAGGAAGTGAAAGCCAAATACGGCCTGACGGACACGCGCCAAGTCATAGACATGCTGGGACTGATGGGCGACGCTTCGGACAACATACCCGGCTGTCCGGGCGTGGGCGAGAAAACCGCACAAAAACTGATTGCCCAATTCGGCAGCATCGAAAACCTGCTAGAACACACCGACCAACTGAAAGGCGCGCTGAAGACAAAGGTTGAAAGCAACCGCGAACAAATCACCTTCTCGAAGTTCCTGGCCACCATCCGCACCGACGTGCCCATCAACCTGGACATGGATGCCCTGAAACGCGAGGAGCCGGACACCGAAGCCTTGCGCCGGATTTTTGAAGACCTGGAGTTCCGCTCGCTCATCGACCGCGTCCTGCGCAAGCCCTCCCCCACCCCGGCAGACGAAGCAGCCGGCCCGCTCTTTGCACAAACCGCCGAAGCGGAAAAAACGCCCCCCGCCCAAGGCGATTTGTTTGCGATATTCCCGACCGAAGGGACGGACGGCGCGAACAATGCGATTCTCGATAGCCTAGAAACCATCCAAACGGACTACCAACTGATTGAAACCGAAGCAGAAACACGCGATTTGGTTCAAAAGTTGCTTACAGTGGAAATCTTATCAATAGACACCGAGACTACCAGCACCGAGGCGATGCAAGCCGAATTGGTGGGAGCCAGCTTCAGCGACGCCGAAGGACGCGCCTGGTACGTCGCCATCCCGCCCGAACAAGAAGCCGCCCGGCGCATCGTAGCATTGCTGCGCCCGCTCTACGAGAACGAGCGAAGCCTGAAGGTTGGCCAAAACCTCAAGTATGATATGACCGTCCTTCAAAACTACGGCGTGCAGGTGCGCGGCCCGTTGTTCGACACGATGCTGGCGCATTACGTCCTCCAGCCCGAACAGAAACACAACATGGACGATATGGCCGAAGCCTACTTGCATTACCGCACCATCCACATCGACCAGCTCATCGGCGCGCGGGGCAAAGACCAAAAGTCCATGCGCGACCTGCCCCCCGCCGACGTCTACCGCTACGCCTGCGAGGACGCCGACATCACCCTGAAACTGAAAAACGTACTGGAAAAAGAATTGGACGCACACGGCGTTGCCTCGCTGTTCTACGACATCGAAATGCCGCTGGTGCCCGTGCTGGTAAATTTGGAGAGCAACGGCGTGCGCATCGACACCGGGGCGTTGAAACAGACATCGGCCGCCTTCGCCGCCAGGCTCAAAGAAATCGAAGCGGAAGTACACCGGCTGGCCGGAGAAGCATTCAACATCTCCTCGCCCAAGCAAGTGGGCGAAGTGCTGTTTGAACGGCTGAAAATCGCCGAAAAACCCAAGAAAACCAAAACCGGACAATACGTCACCTCCGAAGAAGTGCTGGAGAGCCTGCGCGCCAAACACCCCGTGGTGGAGAAAATCCTGGCCTACAGGGGATTGAAGAAACTGCTAGGCACGTATGTAGACGCACTGCCCCAACTCATCAACCCGCAGACAGGACGCATACACACGTCGTTCAACCAGGCCGTGACCGTCACGGGCCGCCTCAGCAGCAGCAACCCCAACTTACAAAACATCCCCGTGCGCGACGACGACGGCAAGGAAATCCGCAAAGCATTCATCCCGGACGACGGATGCGAGTTCTTCTCGGCCGACTACTCGCAAATCGAGCTGCGCATCATGGCCCACCTCAGCGGCGACGAGAATATGATAGAAGCCTTCCGCAGCGGGCACGACATCCACGCCGCCACTGCTGCTAAAATATATAAGGTAAACATCGAGGAAGTGACGCAAGACATGCGCCGCAAAGCCAAGACGGCCAACTTCGGCATCATTTACGGCATCTCCACCTTCGGCCTGGCTGAACGGATGGGCGTTTCGCGACAAGAGGCAAAGGAACTGATAGACGGCTACTTCGAGACCTATCCCAAAGTAAAGGCTTACATGGAGCAAAGCATCGAATTGGCCCGGCAACAAGGATACGTCGAGACCATCTTCCACCGCCGTCGCTACCTGCCCAACATCAACTCGCGCAATGCCACCGTGCGCGGCTACGATGAGCGCAACGCCATCAACACGCCCATACAGGGCAGTGCGGCAGACATCATCAAGGTGGCCATGGCGCGCGTCTACCGCCGCTTCCGCCAAGAGGGCCTGAAGGCGAAAATGCTGCTGCAAGTGCACGACGAACTGGACTTCAGCGTGCCCGCCGAAGAAAAAGAACGGGTGCAACGCATCGTCATCGAAGAAATGGAGAATGCCTACCCCATGCAAGTGCCCCTGCGCGCCGACTGCGGATGGGGACGAAACTGGCTGGAGGCGCATTAACCCGGATAGGAACATTATTTAACCAAAACAGCAAAAAGAAACAGAATCAGCGAGTAGAATAGGCATTGCGTCCACTCAAACAGTCATCAACAGAACGAGAAGGACGACTACCACCTATTTCGCTGACAAAAAGGAATGAAATCAAGGGAACAAGGAAGAAAAATTTGATAAAAAAAGACCGGAAAAATGCTTGTATTTCCCGGCAAAATACTAACTTTGCAACCGAAAAATAAATCCGAAAGATAAGCAATTTAAATAACCAAGAAACTCCTAACAATAACCAAAACCCTTTTTATAACGTGTTCGGAAGCCGGTGTGCGTGACGCATCCCGGCTTTTTTATATCCTCCGGATGATGCTAATATCGCGGCAAAAGCGTACATTTGTCCCGTCAAAACTAAAAAACGATTTTTGCAATGAACTACGCAACCATCTCGTTCCTCAACCTGTTAGGTTACGTGCTGTATGGCGCAGCCCGCTACATGGGCCTTGCCACGCTGGCGCATGTAGCCTTATTGGCTGCCATCGCCTCGCTCTACTTCACCGTGCGAATGACGCTCTACTACCTGCGCCACAAGGCCGAAGCGCCGCAAGGACTTGCATTCCGCCTGGGCTTCTCCTATGTCTGCATCGTCTTCATCGGCATCTTCTATGCGGTGGATGTGCTGAATCCGGCAGCAAGCTGACAACCGAGGCCGATGCACCGGCCATCGACAGCCAACGATCCGCCCATCGACGACCAACGATCCGCCCATCGACAGCCGACGATCCATCAATCAACAGCCGGCAGGCCATCAATCAGCAGCCGGCGGGCGACGGACAAACCGGGAGGCAAAGAAAAATCCTCCGGCGGGCCGAACAAATCCGTTCATCCGTTTGTTGTCCGACATATAGGCAAGGTTCATCCCGACTTATGTTTCACTAATAAATAATGTAACGATGAAAAAGTTTTTCTTAGCAACAGTGGTTTGCCTCTTGGCCGCCTTCAACATGCAGGCGCAAGAAGGCAAATGGGGCATCGGCCTCAACTTAGGTTATGGCACAGAAGTATCCAAAGCCTTCCTGGGCGGCCGGGTATTGTATGACATCAACGACCAATTCGACGTGGTGGGCAGCTTCAACCGCTACTTCAAGGAACATGAGTTGAAGTACTGGGACATCAACGCCGACTTCCATTGGAACGCCATTCGCCAAGACCAATTTGAATTCTATCCCTTGGTAGGTCTTTCATACCTGCACGGCAAAGCAGGCAAATGGGATGAGGGCTGGTTCGGCGTCAACCTGGGCGTAGGCATCATGTTCAACCTCAACAGTCATTGGGTCATTGGCGCCGAAGCCAAAGGCCAGATCATGAGCGACAGCCAGTTTGTGCCGATGGTATCTGCCATGTACCGTTTCTGATCCTCCCTAACCATTGCTTTTTTCATCCCGGGCTGCCGGCATCCTTTCGCGGTGCGGCAGCCTTTTTTCATGTCCTTGTCCCTCACGGCGCGAGTAATCAGCCTATTGCTTGGCGCATCCATGATAAATCCGTACCTTTGCGCGGCTAAAGCGCGCCCGGCGCGCCT
>CALUOW010000005.1 GCA_944322365.1 uncultured Bacteroides sp. | reverse complement strand
CCCACGCCCGCCGCGATGATGATCCAGATGGGCGAGAATCCCAGTAGCCAAATGAGCAAGGCGGACACGACGGGTATCCATACATTGTATTTGTTGATTTTGGCAGACTTGGCCATGCTGAACGTAGGCGCGGCAATCAATGCCACCACCGCCGGACGGATGCCCATGAAAACGCGCTCGACCACAGCATTGTCCTTGAAGTTGTGGAAGAACAAGGCGATGGCCAAGATGATGAGAAACGAAGGAAGCACCGTGCCCAAAGCCGTAACAATGCTTCCAAGCACCCCTTTCAGACGATAACCGATGAAGATGGAAATATTCACCGCCAAGATGCCGGGCGAGGATTGGGCTATGGCCAGCAAATCGATAAAGTCTTCCTTGGCCAACCACCCGCGCTTGGTGACGATTTCGTCCTCAATCAGCGGCACCATGGCATACCCCCCGCCAATGGTGAATGCCCCGATCTTGAAGAAAATGGAGAAGGCTTGGAGATACAAATTCATTATGAAGTGATTTACAGGTTAGGGATTTTCTTTGACATACTGCATGGGGCTAAGGCCAAAATGTTTCTTGAACACCTCGCGGAAGTATTTGGCATCGCTGAATCCGGTCTTTTCAGCCACCTCGGCCACAGAATAACGATGCTCCCTGAGCAACTGCTTGGCGCGATCCAAACGGATAAGGCGCATGTAATCGGCAGGAGCCTGGTCGGTCAGAGCCTTCAACTTGTTGTAGAAGCTGGTGCGGCTCATGCCCAACAAGAAGCACAAGATATCCACGTTGAATCCAGGGGTATCCATGTTCTCCTCGACACATCTCTTGACAGAAGCGATAAACTTCCAATCCAACTCGCTGGTACAATTAGTGCACCTTGCAGCTATGGAGGTATCTGCTTGTTGCGCTTCAGTAGCATAAAGCTCGAAGAATTCCATCACCTCATCCAAACGTTCGCTCAGCTCGTCGTCGGCAATGCCTTCTTTGTCCGACCACACGTATTCATCCCAGTCTTTCCGAAGCCTCTCGACCAAATCGAGCAATGACTCCGTATGACGCAAAGCAGTGCAGATGCGGCGGTGCTCTTCTTCGCCCCAAGTCCCCTGCCCCGCCAGTTCCTCCAAAGGACGTTTGATGGATGCTAAAGGGAAACGGATGCCATAGATGGCTCGGACAAGCAAACGTACCTTTTCGTCATAGCGTCTGCGCTGCTTCCGCACCAGCCAATCGCGCCAAATGACAAGCAGCATCACCACGGCGGCTACGGCGCAAATCCACAACAACCACGCATCAGACTGCGAAGACGCTCCTCCGGCCTTCGACAAATCCCATGTCAACAAGACGTGCAGGGATGAGAACAAATGTGCACACAAGAATAAGGAGCTGTTCATCGGTTTGTTATCATATTTAAAGGCATACTATCAAAAAATCCGCGCGGATAGTTTGAAGCTATCCGCGCGAGAAATTACAGAGGTCTCGCAAGATTATTTTCCCAATTTCTCTTCCACCCACTTGCGGGCATTGACAAAGGCTTCTATCCACGGAGTCACTTGGTCAGTAGCCACGCGACCGGCGGGGTAATAGGCGTTTTGCCAAGGGAAGATGGCACGCTCCAAGTGGGGCATGATGGCTAAGTGGCGTCCGTCGGCACTGGCCACGGCTGCTGCGGAATAATCCGAGCCATTGGGATTGCCTGGATATTCGTCGTAAGTGTACTTGGCCACGATGTTGTAATGTTCCTCATCGTAAGGCAGTGAGAACTTGCCTTCGCCGTGAGCCACCCAGATGCCCAGCTTGCTGCCGCTCAACGAGCCGAACATCACGCTGCGATTGGTAGGAATGGTGACATCCAGGAAACGGCTCTCGAACTTGTGCGAATCATTGTGCAACATACGGATGCGCTTCTCGTCTTCAGGGGCAATGAGGTTCAACTCCATCATCAGCTGGCAACCGTTGCACACGCCCAATGACAAAGTATCTTCGCGGGCATAATATCTATCCAGCGTCTCCTTGGCCTTGGGATTGAAGAGGAAAGCGCCTGCCCATCCCTTAGCGGAACCAAGCACGTCGGAGTTGGAGAAACCGCCACAGAAGACTATCATATTTACATCGTCCAGCGTCTCGCGTCCACTTACCAAGTCGGTCATGGTGACATCTTTCACATCGAAACCTGCAAGGTAAAGGGAATAAGCCATCTCACGTTCGCCATTGGTGCCTTTCTCGCGGATGATGGCGGCACGGATTCCAGTGGGTGTGCGACGTTCGGGAGTGATGCCGTATTGGGAGAGCTTGCCTGTGAAACCGGGCAAGAAAGCCAACTCCACAGGTTGCATCTTGTAGTTCTCATAACGCTTCTTGGCGCAGCCGTTCATGGATTGGCGGCGATCCAAGAGGTAAGAAGTAGAATACCAGATGTCGCGCAGATAGTCGATGCCAAACTGATAGGTAGCACCGTCTTTCTCTACAAGGATATGACGCTCATCGGTCGGCTTACCCAGTTTTACGAAACCTACGCCTGCATCTTCCAATATCTTCTTCACCTGATCCTTGTGTTTGTTGGCCACTTGGATTACTACGCCCGGATTCTCGGCAAAGAGTATCTTGATGAGGTCGTCTTCCTTTATTTTATTGAGGCTGATTTCCATGCCTCCTTCCACGTTGGAGAAACACATTTCTAGCAAGGTGGTGATAAGACCTCCGGCGGAGATGTCGTGACCGGCGAGGATAAGTCCCTTGTTTATAAGCTCCTGCACAGCCAAGAAGGCATCGCGGAAGTATTCGGGATGCTGCACCATAGGCACGTCGCTACCCACCTTGCCCAACGATTGGGCAAAAGCGGAGCCACCCAGCTTCAAGGTATCGAAACTGAAGTCGATGTGGTAAATCGTAGTGTGCGGATCGTTGACGAGGACGGGGGAAACGACTTTCTTCACATCGCTCACCTCGCCACCGGCGGATACGATGACCGTACCCGGAGAGATAACCTTGCTCCCGTCGGGATATTTCTGCGTCATGGAAAGAGAGTCCTTACCAGTAGGCACATTCACCTTAAGAGCACAACAGAAATCGCTCAAAGCCTTCACAGCGGTGTAAAGACGGGCATCCTCACCTTCTTGCGAGCGGCAAGGCCACATCCAGTTGGCGGAGAGAGATACGCTATCCAAGCCGTCGGCCAAAGGCGCCCAAACAAGGTTGGTAAGAGCCTCGGCCACGGAGAGCACGGAGCCTGCCTCAGGACTTGCCAAGGCGGCCTGCGGAGCATGGCCCAAAGCAGTGGCAATGCCTTTCTCGCCCCGATAGTCGAGAGCCACCACGCCGCAATCGCTCAGGGGCAACTGAAGTTCGCCTACACATTGCTGACGGGCAATCTTACCCGTAACGGAGCGGTCGACTTTGTTGGTCAACCAATCCTTACATGCCACTGCTTCCAGTTGGAGCATATTGGCCAAGTATTCATTCAGTTTGCAAATTTCATAATGAGGCATTTCGTAGTGGTGCTCCACGGTCTTGTCCACCATGTAGGTCTTGGGCGAAGAACCGAACATCTGGCTCACGGCCAAGTCGAAGGGGCGCACGCCATCAGCCTGTTGGAAAGCAAAACGGTGGTCGCCGGTAGTTTCACCTACCACATACATCGGGGCACGTTCGCGCTCGGCAATCTTCGCCACGTGTTCAATGGCTTCTTCCTTAATCAAGAGGCCCATGCGTTCTTGGCTCTCGTTGGCGATGATTTCCTTGGCGGAAAGCGTCTTGTCGCCAATGGGGAGCTTGCTCATATCAATAAGACCACCACATTCCTCCACCAACTCAGAGAGGCAATTGACATGTCCGGCAGAACCGTGGTCGTGGATGGAAACAACGGGATTAACGTCTTCTTCGCAAAGGGCACGCACCACATTGTAGGCACGTTTCTGCATTTCGGCGTTGGCGCGCTGCACAGCGTTCAACTCGATGCCGCTGCTATAACGTCCGGTGTCCACGGAGGATACAGAGCCGCCGCCCAAACCGATGCGGTAGTTGTCGCCGCCCATCACCACGATTTTGTTTCCGGCTTCGGGGTGCCCCTTTTGGCAATCGCGCTCAGTACCGTAACCCACGCCTCCTGCCAGCATGATGACCTTGTCGTAGCCATACTCTGCATCTTCCGGCGACTCCCGGTGTTCGAAAGTAAGGACAGAGCCGCAGATGAGAGGTTGTCCGAATTTGTTGCCAAAATCGCTGGCTCCGTTGGACGCTTTGATAAGGATTTGTTCAGGCGTTTGGTAGAGCCATTTGCGGACAGGCAGAATTTCTTCCCAAGGACGGCCTTCCTCGGAGCGGGGATAAGAAGTCATATAGACGGCAGTGCCGGCAATGGGCCACGAACCTTTGCCGCCGCCCATACGGTCGCGGATTTCGCCACCCGTACCCGTCGAAGCGCCGTTGAACGGCTCCACGGTGGTGGGGAAGTTATGCGTTTCCGCTTTGAGGGAGATGACGCTCTTGATGTCCTTCACTTGGAAGTAATCGGGCTTGGAGTGATCCGCCGGGGCGAATTGCTCAATGACCGGTCCCTCGGCAAAGGCCACGTTGTCCTTGTAAGCGGATATGATTTTGTTAGGATTCTCCTTGGTGGTTTTTTTAATCATCTGGAAGAGAGAAGATTCTTTCTCCTCGCCATCGATGATGAAGGTGCCGCCGAATATCTTGTGGCGGCAATGCTCGGAGTTGATTTGGGCAAAGCCGAAGACTTCGCTGTCGGTGAGCGGACGCCCCAAATCCTTCTCCACCTTCTTCAGGTAGTCGATTTCTTCGGGACTAAGCGCCAAGCCTTCCTGTTCGTTATATGCCTCCAAATCTTCGATGTGGCGGATAGGCTCCGGTTGGCGGTTGGTGGTGAAGACATTCTGATCCAAGCCCTTATACATGCGTTGCAGCATGGGGTCGTATTCGGCGTGCTCGTCCTCGACGGGGAAGTATTCCTCAATGCGGCCAATGCCCGCAAGCCCCATGTTTTGGGTGATTTCCACCGCGTTGGTACTCCACGGAGTAATCATTTCGCGACGCGGTCCTACGAAATATCCCGTAAGATTATTTTCGGTTTCGGGATTTGCTTCTCCAAAAAGCCAGCAGAGTTTGTCCACCTCTGCTTGGTCAGGCGTATGATTGCACGATGCGGCAATCACGCTTTGGGACGAAGTTCTGAAAAAGATAATCATTTCTATATCAGCTTTATTTCTATATCGGGTTTATATCATGTCTATCTCCGGAGGCTATAATCCGCCAAGCATCCGCAAAGGTAATACAAAAAAACGAATATCCGCACATCTTGGCGAAAGAGTATGCCCCTCCAAGTGCAACTTATTCCAACTTACGGTATCTGACACGTGTCGGCTCCTCCTTGCCTAGGCGCTTCAGTTTATTGGCTTCGTATTCCGAATAAGAGCCTTCGAAGAAAAAGACGTTCGAATCGCCCTCGAAGGCCAAGATATGCGTACAGATACGATCCAAGAACCAACGGTCGTGGCTGATGACCACGGCACATCCCGCAAAGTCTTCCAAACCTTCTTCCAAAGCGCGCAGGGTGTTCACGTCAATATCGTTGGTCGGTTCGTCCAGCAAGAGCACGTTGCCCTCTTCCTTCAGCGCCATAGCCAAATGCAGGCGGTTGCGCTCGCCGCCGGAAAGGACGCCGCACTTCTTCTCTTGGTCGGCGCCGGAGAAGTTGAAGCGCGAAAGATAAGCACGGGCATTGACGTCTCGTCCGCCCAGCCGAATCAGGTCGTTGCCGCCGGAAATGACTTGATAAACGCTCTTGTCAGGGTCGATGTCCTTGTGTTGCTGATCCACATAAGCGATTTTTACGGTTTCGCCCACCTCGAAATCGCCCCGGTCGGGCTTCTCCAACCCCATGATAAGGCGAAACAAGGTAGTCTTTCCCGCACCGTTAGGCCCGATGATGCCTACGATGCCGTTGGGCGGAAGCATGAAATTGAGGTCGTCGAACAAGAGCTTGTCTCCAAATGCTTTGGCCACGTGCTTGGCTTCGATGACCTTGTTGCCCAATCGCGGACCGTTGGGGATAAAGATTTCCAACTTCTCTTCCTTCTCCTTCACGTCCTCATTCAGCAATTTGTCGTAAGAATTCAGACGAGCCTTTCCCTTGGCCTGGCGGGCTTTGGGAGCCATGCGCACCCACTCCAGCTCCCGCTCCAAAGTCTTGCGGCGCTTGCTGGCCACTTTTTCTTCCATCTCCATACGCTTGGTCTTCTGCTCCAGCCAACTGGAGTAATTGCCCTTCCAAGGGATGCCCTCGCCTCTATCCAACTCCAAAATCCACCCGGCCACATGATCCAAGAAATAGCGGTCGTGCGTCACGGCGATGACCGTCCCTTCGTATTGTTGCAGATGCTGCTCCAACCAATCGATGGATTCGGCATCCAGGTGGTTGGTAGGCTCGTCCAGCAAAAGGACATCGGGTTTCTGCAAGAGCAGGCGGCACAAAGCCACCCGGCGTCGCTCGCCACCGGACAGATGGGCAGTCGGCTGGTCGTCGGGCGGGCAGCGCAAAGCATCCATGGCACGCTCTAGGCGCGAATCCAGGTTCCAAGCATCCGTGGCGTCTATCTGGTCTTGCAATTCGGCTTGGCGGGCGAAGAGCTGGTTCATCTTCTCCTCGTCTTCATAATATTCGGGCAAACCGAATTTCAGGTTGATTTCCTCGTATTCTTTCAGGATGTCCACCACGGGTTGCACGCCTTCCATCACCACTTCCTTCACGGTCTTTTCCGGATCCAGGTAAGGCTCCTGCGGCAAATATCCCACCGTATATCCCGGCGCGAAGACCACCTCGCCCTGGTAGGACTTGTCAAGCCCGGCTATGATTTTCAACAAAGTCGACTTGCCCGCCCCGTTCAAGCCGATGATGCCTATCTTGGCCCCATAAAAGAAGGAGAGGTAAATGTCCTTCAGTACCTGCTTGTTGTTTTGCGGGATGGTCTTGCTCAACCCCACCATCGAGAAAATGATTTTCTTGTCGTCTACGGTTGCCATACAAAATACTGTTTTTTGGATGAAGTGTTCAAAATATATGTTTTGTTTCCATGCTTCCCAGGCAGGAGCGACCGCCCGTCCGCCGGTGATGCAAAGGTACGACTTTATTTTGAAACCGCCAAATTTTGGCAAAGCCCCGCCCTTGACGCTACAAAGGCAGGGCCTATGCCAAACATCGGCCTAATCCCGCAAGGCGCTAACGTCTTTTCCGCCTCAGCCGGCGGATCCATAAATAGTAACCCGTAATGGGCAGGGTGGCGCCTATCAAGGCTGCCAGGAAATAAAGGACGCGCGTGGCCATTCCGCCCCAAGTGCCTAGATGGAGGGCACGTACCAGCGGACGGGCATCAGTTCCCAACAGGCCGTAGACCCACTCCCGATACCATCCGAAGGACCAACTCAAGCCTGTGAGCGCCATCAACAGCAACAGAAGCAAGGCGTACATGCCACCGGCCACGTGCCAGCCATACCAAAAGCGGGGCCAGCCATGCCGGAGGGTTATCTTCAGGCTGTTGCGCAGGGCTTTCTTCGTGCGAGGCCACCAAAGGAGCAGCCCTGTCAGGAGGACAAAGACAAACAACAATGTGCTGACGCCCACCACCAACTTGCCCCAGTAGATGCCCCCATCCGCCGGACGGCTGCCCAACAGCCACCGGTGCAGGCGGAACATCGTCTGGAAGAAAGGCAACCGCTCGTACCGCCCCAAGATTTCGCCCGTATAGGGATGCACGAAAACCGCCGCCCGCTTGGGTTTGGACAGATTGACCTGATAACTGCGGCCGGCTTCGTCATAGGTCTTGACGCCGCGAACCGTGACGTCTCCGGGCAGGGTGGCGGCTACCAAGGCGGCGGCTTCGTCAGGCGAGATGCGCGGGCCGGGTCCAGGCTCCACCCGATAGAGGTGGGGCTTGGCCCAGCGCGTAACCTCGTCTTCGAAGACCAGCATCGCGCCCGAAAAGCATATCAGCACCAAGATGATGCCGAAGGGGACGGACAACCACAGGTGCACGTCCCGGAAGAGGCTGCGCATCGTCATTGGGCAGTAGACGTGAGTTTGCCCAGCGCCGATACTCCGTCGGCCTCCAGCACCAGTCCCTTGGTTGCCGTGGCGGTCTTGGGGTCAATCTTATAGATGGCGGGACGGCTGCTGTTGTCGTTCACCGTGATGGGCATGTAAGCACAACCGTTGTCGCTGTAAGGTACGCCGAAGGACGAGATGGTCTCTGCCGCCGGGATACCCTCGGACAATACCGTCAGCTGTCCCTCTTCTCCCTTGAAGATGGCCAGTTCGTTGCGCGGGGCGCTGGTGCCTGCCATGTTGTCTGCGCCTTCGCTATACATCTGGAGGAGGAAGTAGTCCTCGGTGATGTGCCAGCAGCGGAACATCGGGTTTTGGTTGCCCTGCTCCTCCAGGTTCACGTAATAGGACTCATCAAACGAGGTCTCGCCTGCCTTGATGCGTACCACGCCCGAAGGCAGTTGCCCCTGCACCTTATATAAGGTATGTTCCGTGCCGTCTTGCTTGTCCGTCACGGTTTCCTCGGCTTGCGCCGTGCGGCCATAGCCGGGCGAAAAGACGTAGAGGTCGCCATTGTCCGCTGCCCAGATGGTCTGATAATACTGCGAGCGCATCCGTCCACAGGCAAAGCCGATGCGGTCCGTCTCGGCAATGACCGGCGTCTCGTCGAAGTTGTCGCCGCTATAGATGGCGATGAATGCCCGGTCGGGATACTGGGTAGAGGGTATCTGCCCCGGCGTGTAGGAGCCGGACCCGCTGCCGCCGTTGTGGTCGGTCACCAGCTTGGCGTCCGTAATCATCTCCGGGTACGTGTTCACCCCATAGTGGCTCATGCCCATGGGCACGACGGAGGTGTAGAGGCGGCCGTTGGCCTCGACAAAGCCGGCAAAGGAGACTATTTCGCCGTTGCCCAGGAAGTTTTCGGCCAGGTGGCTGCCCGTCTTCGTGTCGCCCGTGGTGGCATCGAGGTAGTTGAACTGGAGGTACTTGGCATAGTTGCCGGCAGCGTCCTGCTCTTGGTTGCCGTCGTTGGTCGAGGCGGTGATGACGTTCTTGCCCCAAGTGCCGTAGGTGGTCGTGCGGTTGTAGCTGTAGCGGCGTGCCTCGTAGGCCTTGCCCGTCTCCGGATTCAGGGCGTAGGCAAAGCCTGTGCCTTGCGCGCCGTCGTTGTACTGGAAGTTGAAGAGCAGCGTCTCGCCATAGAAAATCCAGTTGGAGCCGCTCTGTGTCTCGAAGCCTTCGTTGACTGTCGTCAGCGTGCCTTCATCAAGGTTGTCGGTGGTCACTAGGTAGGTGGCGCCGTCGTTGCCGCCTGCCTGGGCGGCGATGACGTAACGGGTCAGGGTTTCTTCCGTAGGGCTATCCGGCGTGTCGGGAGTCGGATTTACGGGGGTATCTTCTTCGCTGCAAGCGGCCAGCATTCCGCCGGCCAGAAGGGCCAGGAAAGCCCAAGTGAATGTCTGCTTCATAATTGTCTTTATTCAATGATTAATTACTCGTTTATGCTTTGGTAGGATTGTCACATCGACGTTGTGACATTGTAACAGTACGGATGTGACGCCGTTACAGTACGGGTGGAACGCGGTTCCAGTAGGGATGGAACCCGGTTCCACCGGCGATGGAACCCGGTTCCACCGGCGATGGAACCTTCGGTGGCCTCCTTGGTTCATTTCCCAAAGAATACGCGCACCTTGCCATAGAACGCCCTGCCAGCCTTCTGGAGACTGAAGTTGTCATACAGCTGCTCGTCCGTCAGGTTGCGGCACTCCAAGGACAGGTTGTAGCGGCCGTTCTTCAGCGAGTAGGCCAGCGTAAGGTTATGGGACAACTGTTCGGGCACGCGGCTCTTGGTCGACGGGTCGCCCAAGTGTTCCCAATAGAGGGGGAAGGCATGTTGATAGAAGCCGTCGTAGGTCAGCGACAAGGAGTTGCCCTTGCCTCCCAGGTCCGGCCACGTCAGCGAGGCGTCGAAGGTGGCATAGGTGTAGGGCTGATTGGGGATGCGCTGCCCGTAGGTCATGCTTTCTTGCAGGGTGTTGCCGGCCAGGTAGCGTTCGGCGTCGCGGGCGTTGAGGTTGTTGAAGGTGCCGCCCAAGACGAGCCACCGGCCGTAGCTGTAGCGTGCGGAGAGGTTGAAGCCCTTGGTCTTGACGCGGCCATGGTTCTCGTAGATGCCGAAGCTGGTCCCGCCCACGGCGTCGAGGCTACGCTTGATGTAGTCCCTCGTGTCGCGGTAGATGTAGCTGCCCTCCACGTAGAGGCCGTGGCGGCCCATCTGCCGGGTATAGCTCAGGTTCACGTTGATGTTGTGGCTGTTTTCGGGCCGGAGGTCCGTGCGTCCCGCCTCCAGGTCCTCGTCGCCGAAGAGCTCGTCGGTCGTGGGCAGGCGGTATGCTTTCTCGTAGGACAGCTTGGCTTGCAGGCCGTCGAGGATGAACCACGTGCCTGCCGCGCCGTAGCCCCAGGAACTGACGCGCTTGGACATTTGAACGTAGCTGCCCACGCCGTCCGCGCTTTGCGACACGGGACCCCGGTTGTATTGGTTATAGTACTTGCCGAAGGCGGAGAAGTTCCATCGCTCGGTAGGCATCAGCCGGTAAGAGAGGCCGGTGATGTTCTTGCGCGTCACCTTGGGGATGCTGAAGTCTGTTATCTTCGACGCGCCGCCGCTATAGGAGACGGTGCTGCGCTCGAAGGTGCTGAGCACATGGTTCACGGTCAGGGCGTGCGCGCGGCCTATACGGTAGTTGACGGTGGCCGTGGCATTCCAGTTCTTGTTGGTCGACTCGTTGTCTTGGTAAGATTGTTCGCCGGGGCTGGTCAGGGGTTTGCGGTCTCCCAGCCAGTTATATTTCCACGAAGCGGTGTCGATGTTCTGCGTCAGGTTGTGGTTGTAATTGGCGGTCAGCACCAGGTCGAGGCCGGGGACCAGGAGGTCGCGCTTGCTATATTCCAGCGAAGGGACGAAGGAGTGCCCCCGGCGGTGCTTCTGGCCGAAGACGATGTACTGGTATACGCCCGTCTGTATTTCTTTATAGTAGCTGCTGAAGGTGAAACCCACCAGCAGGCGGTCCGCCCAAGCACGATCCACTACGCCCACCTTGCCTATGACGGCCTCGTTGTGGAAGCGGTCGTTGAAGCGGCGGACGTGATGTATCCGGCTGGGATCGGTACTCTCGGTAATGCCGTCGTCGCCAAACTCGGTGACGTAGTTGTCGATATAATAGTCGTTGTCCGAGAAGTTCTGGAAAGCGTTGACCTCGTACGTGAAGCCGTTCTTCAGCGTCTGGCCAAAGCGGGCGTAGCTCTTGTGCGTGTTGAAGGACCCGTAGCTGTATGAAGCATCCAGGTGCCAGCCTTCGCGTTGCTTGTTGGTGACAATGTTGACCACGCCGCCCAGCGCGTCCGTGCCGAAGCCCACGGGGACTACGCCCTTGTAGACCTCGATGCGCTCGGCATAGTTCACCGGCAGGTTGTTGAGGTCCAACGCCTGGCCCGCGCCTTCCTGGGGCACGCCGTCTATGAATATCTTGACGTGACGCCCGCTGAAGCCGTCCAGCATCAGCTGCATGTCCGAGCCTACTCCCCCGCTCTCGCGCAGCTTCACGCCCGGCGCTTTGGCCAGCGCATCGCCCAAGGTCTTGGCCGAGTTGTGCAGTTCTTTGGCGTCCACCGCCACGGCATTGTAGGCCGAGCGTTTCACCCTGCCCACGCCCGAAGCGGTCACGACCACCTCGTCCAGTTGCCTTTGTTCGGGACGAAGGCAGAAGTCCGATTCATACGATTGGCCCCGCCGCAGGGTGACTGCCTTGCGGACCCGTTCGTAGCCGATGGCATACACTACTAACGTATATTGTCCCGCAGGGGCGTGGAAGCGGTAATGTCCCCGGGCGTCGGTCTGCCCGCCGTAGGAAGTACCTTCCAGATAGACGGTGGCGAAGTCGATGGTTTCGCCGTCGGCGGCCGTGACGTGACCGCCCAGGCTGGAGCCGCCGGAGTGGTGGTGTCTGTGGCGCTGTGCCGGCACGGTTTGCGCCGTTGCCAGTAGCAGCAACAGGGCAAGGAGGATGGAGTTTGTCTTCATGTCTTTGCTCGTTTTTTTGTCGGTGCAAAGGTACAATGCCCTCTCCGTCCCCGCAATCGCCTTTTGTCGGTAATCTGCACCCCCTCCGCACCGGCGGCTCCATGCCGGTCAATACCTACAAATGGGGATAATGCGTCCCGTCACTCGCGGGCGAACAGCCGTTGCTCGGCCAGTTGCTCGTACTTCGTCCCCGGACGTCCGTAGTTGGCATACGGGTAGATGGATATGCCGCCTCGCGGGGTGAAGTAGCCCGTCACCTCCAGGTACTTCGGGTCCATCAGCCGCACCAGGTCGTTCAGGATCGTATTGACGCAGTCCTCGTGGAAGGCGCCATGGTTGCGGAAACTGAAGAGGTACAGCTTCAGGCTCTTGCTCTCCACCATGCGCACGTCCGGCATGTATCCGATGCGTATTTCCGCGAAGTCCGGCTGCCCCGTGATGGGACACAGGCTGGTGAACTCCGGGCAGTTGAACCGCACCCAATAGTCGCGGCCCGGATGCGGGTTGTCAAAGGTTTCCAGCACCTCCGGGGCATAGTCCTGGCGGTACTCGGTCTTGCGGCCCAGCGCATGAAGCCGGGCACGCAGGTCTTGGTTGTTCTCCATAATTTGATGGGTTGATTATACGGTTCTTTACTTAGCTTCCCCCGACTTCTTCCGGGCCAGATACTCCTCCAGCCCCTCGCGTCGCAACGTGCAGGCCGGACAGTGACCGCACCCGTCGCCGGGGATGCCGTTATAACAAGTCAGCGTCTCGTTCCTCACCAGGTCCAGCACGCCCAGCTCGTCGGCCAAGGCCCAAGTCTGCGCCTTGTCCAGCCACATCAGGGGCGTGTGCAGCACAAACTGGCAGTCCATGGCGAGGTTCAGCGTGACATTGAGCGAGCGGACGAAGGAGTCCCTGCAATCGGGATAGCCGCTATAGTCAGTCTGCGACACGCCCGTCACCAAGTGGCGGATGCCCCGCTCCCTGGCCCACACCGCCGCCACGCTGAGGAAGAAAAGGTTGCGCCCGGGGACAAAGGTGTTGGGAAACTCCTGTCCGTCCGGCACCCGCTCGTCCATCTGCATCGTGGGGTCCGTCAACGCATTGTGCCCCAATGTCCCTATCAGGGGCAGGTCCATGGCGGTGAATGGCACGCCGGCCTTGCGGGCAATGCGCTGCGCCAACTCTACTTCGCGTTCGTGCTTCTGCCCGTAGCGGAAGCTCAAGGCATACACGGAGGCAAACTCACGTTTCGCCCAGAAGAGGCAAGTGGTGGAGTCCTGGCCGCCGCTAAGGACAACCAGGCAAGATTCTTGTATCATATATGAATAGGATTTATAGTTCGCGGATCTTCCATATCTTATAAGAGATGCCCTCGTCGTACACGTCCGAGCCGTCCACCCGCTTGACGTAGCGCACGACACGCACCGTGACGGGCAGGACCAGGACCTCGTACAAGGACTTCAGCACAATCTGGAGCGCCATCATCGCGGCCAGTTCCCGCCAAGGGATGACGCCGCCGAAAGCTATGGGGAAGAACAGCAGCGAATCGGCCGTCTCGCCCGCCAAGGTCGAAGCAATGGCACGCGACGAGAACCGGCGTCCGCCGCTGCGCAACTTCATCCTGCTCATCACATAGGCATTGAGGAAGGAACCCGCCAGGAAGGCAGCCAGGCTGGCAGCCACTATGCGGGGAGCCATGCCGAAGACGAAGTTGAAGTGCTCCTCGCCCTCCCAGAAAGGCGCGGCGGGGATGGACACGGCCAACAGTCCAAGCACGACTACGAAGAAGTTCATGGCGAAACCTGTCCAGATGATGAGCCGCGCCTTGCGGAAGCCCCAAACCTCGGAGATGCAATCGTTGATGATGTAGGATACGGGGAAGACCAACAAGCCGGCAGTCACCGTCAAACTTGCGACGGAGATGACCTTGGTTTCCAAAAGATTGGCTGCGATGAGGCACACGTTGAACAGTATGCCTAGTAGCATGAAGGGTACGGATACAGTCTGTTTCATTTCCTGTTTTTTACGTGGTTAAGCTGGAATACACGGAGGAGGGCAAGCCCTGCTCATTCCCAAATGTCGGGCGCAAAGGTACGCGAAGTTTTTGGATTGGCCAAACAGATTGCTTACCTTTGCGCGATTTTAGAACCATAAACACTGACACGAGCATGAAACCATCGAAACTGAAAGGCTTTCTCTACGGCCTGGCCACGTCCGTGACCTTCGGCCTCATCCCGCTGTTCACCCTGCCGCTGATGCAGAAAGGGTTGGCGTCGGACTCCATCCTGTTTTACCGCTTCACCACCGCCACGCTGGCCCTGGGGCTGGTGATGGCGGTCAAGCGCGAGTCGTTCCGCATCCATTGGCGCGACGTGCCCCTGCTGGCGCTCATGGCCTTGTTCTACACCGCCTCGTCCATGTTCCTGCTCTATGGCTACGAAGTGATGGGCGCGGGCGTGGCCACGACCCTGCACTTCACCTACCCCATATTCACCACGCTGCTGATGCTGGTGTTCTTCCGCGAGCGCAGTTCGTGGGTCACGTGGCTGGCCATCCTGTTGGCCGTGGGCGGCGTGGCGCGGCTGTCGCTGCAAGGCACGTCGCTGAAGCTCGACCCCTGGGGCGTGTTCATCGTCATCCTCTCCGCCATAGGCTATGCCAGCTACATCGTCGCGGTCAACAAGTCGCGCCTCAAAGACCTGCACAGCCGCAAACTGGCCTTCTACGTCTTCCTCTTCACCGCGCTGACCATCAGCGTGAAGAACGGAGTGCAGGGCAGCCTGCAACCGCTGCCGGACCTTGGCTCCGCAGGGCTTGTGCTGCTGCTGGCCGTGATGCCGACGGTCATCTCCAACATCACCTTGCTGCTGGCCGTGCGCCACATCGGCGGCACGCTGACCTCTATCCTGGGCGCCCTGGAGCCGGTAACGGCGGTGGTCATCGGGGCCTGTGTCTTTGGCGAGGCATTCACCACGACAGAGGCCGTGGGCATCGTGCTCATCCTGGCAGCCGTCCTCTTGGTCATCCTCACCAACCGTATTAAGGAAGGCGTCGACGTGCTCTTGAAGCGGGTGCGGCCCAGACATGCCTGAGAAATATCGGGAGACCGATATTAAAAATAGTCTTTCTCCACAGTCAAAACTATTGCGAGACTGTGGAGAAAGTTGTATTTTCACGCCGGAAATGTACATTTCCAGCCTGGAAATTCATATTTCCAAGCTGCGAATGTATATTTCCAGCCTGGAAACGAAGCATAAACCACGGTCTGCGGATAGTTTTCACCACGGTCTGCGGATAGTTTTCACCACAGTCTGCGGATAGTTTTCATTACGCTCTGCGGACAGTTTAGAACTTGGTCCGGGCTTGGTTTTCACCACGAAGCAATAACCACTTAATTCATAGAGTCATGGCTAAATATGAAATGCAGGAACTGAATATCCCGTCCGAGGAAGACGGGCGACGAATCTTATACCCCCGCCTTGTCTTGGAAGGACAGGACGGACTGGACGAACTGACCGAACGGATGTGCCGGTACACCACCTTTGCCCCCGCCGAGGTGAAGGGCATCGTGCAACTGCTGGCCGAGGCGATGGCCGACAGCATGGCGCGAGGCCGGTCGGTGAAGATAGAGGGGCTGGGCATCTTTACCCCGCGCCTGGGCTTACGCAAAGGCTTCGAGCCGGAGACGGGCCTGCCGGGGAGCACGCGGCGCAATGCCACGGCCATCCGCGTGGACGGGGTACGCTTCAAGCCGGACAAGGAGCTGGTGAGGGACATCGACCAAGCGTGCAGGCTGGAGCGTTCGGAGCGCAAGTTCCGCCAATCGTCCCGCCAGTACACCCCGCAGCAGCGGCTCGCCTTGGCGCAGGACTACCTCTCTACGCACCCCTACCTGACCGTCTCCCTCTACGAAAGGCTGACAGGCTTGCTGCACGTGGCCGCCTCGCGCGAACTGCGGCAATGGGCCAAGCAGGAGGGCACGGGCATCCTAGCGTCGGGGATAGGGTCGCACCGGGTTTATGTGCGGCAGGAAGAATAACCATACCTCCCTATTGTTTCAGGAAATACAAGACCAGCAGGTGCAGGGGGTAGAACAAATAGAAAGCATACTTGGCCACAGGTCCATGGACGAAGCCCCGGCGTCCGTTGTAGAGACTGAGGGGGATGAAGGCCAATCCGGCTATCCAGCGGCTGGGCAGCAGGCAGGAGCCAATGACGGCACGCGGCAAGGGCCGGTCGCGCAGGACGTAGAGAAGGAGGATGAAGCCGTAGCCGCTGCACCCGAAGTCCACCCGCAGGAGGATGGAGGCCGCCAACAGCCCCACCAGCGCGGCCACCTGTCTGGCGGGACGGGCGCGGAAACGCTGGAGGGCGCAGAGGCCCAGGTATCCCAGGAAGAGGGTGAAGAAGATGTTCTGCACGGGATAGAAACACGTGCCCGTGTGCACCAGGTTCCAAGGCAACTCCGAGGCGATGGCAAAGAGCAGGAGGTTGCGCCCATACTTGCGACGGCTGCGCGTGTGGAGGAACCCTTCGACAATGAGGAAAGCGAAGATGGGAAAGGCCAACCGCCCAACGCAGCGCATGAGGAAGTAAGGAGTGACCTCGCGCGGCCCCACGACGAAGAATGCCTCGTTGGCCCAAGCCGCGTCGCGCCAAAGGAAGGCAGCCGTGTGGTCGACGACCATGAAGAGGATGGCCAACAGCTTCAGGTGGCTGCCTGTGAGGATTCGCAAGTCTCGCATGGCTCAATCCTTGGCCTCCATCGCCAGCATTTCTTGTAAGACTTGTAGCGCTTCCCCGACGGTGGCAATGTCCTTCACTACCATCGAACGCTTGCCGTTCTGCTCGCGCAAGTCGCAGCGGCGCGTGTACTTCATCATGTAGGCAATGAGTTTGCCGAAGGCCTGGCTCTGATAGTAGGGGCTCTCCATATTGTGCACCAGGTAGAGCGTCATGCGTCCGCCTTTGAGGAAGACCTTCTCGGCGCCCAGGCGGGCGGCAATCCGGCGGAGGGGGACGATGCGCAACAGTTCCTCGGTCTCGGGCGGTATGGGGCCGAAGCGGTCGACAAGCCTGGAGCGGAAGGCGTCTACGTCCGTATCCAGCGTGAGGCCGTCCAACTCCCTGTAGAGCAACATGCGTTCGCTGCTTCCGGCAACGTAGTCGGCAGGCAGCAGCAGTTCAAGGTCGCTCTCCACTTGGCACTCGTCCACAAACTGCTCGCCGCTAATCTTGCCGCTGTTGTCGGCGGCTTTCTGCTCGTCGGCCAGCAAGTTGGCAAACTCGTCGGTCTTCAGTTCCCGCACGGCTTCGCCCAGGATTTTCTGATACGTCTCATAGCCCAAGTCCGCAATGAAGCCGCTCTGCTCGGCGCCGAGCATGTTGCCCGCTCCCCGGATGTCGAGGTCCTGCATGGCTATGTGTATGCCGCTGCCCAAGTCGCTGAAGTTCTCGATGGCTTGCAGGCGCCTCTTGGCCTCCGAAGTCAGGCTGGAGAGGGGGGGGGCCAACAGGTAGCAGAAGGCCTTCTTGTTGCTTCTTCCCACCCTTCCGCGCATCTGGTGGAGGTCGCTCAAGCCAAAGTTCTGGGCCTGGTTGATGATGATGGTGTTGGCATTGGGAATGTCGATGCCGCTCTCGACGATGGTGGTGGCCAGGAGAACGTCGTAGTCGTAGTTGACGAAGTCCAAGATTACTTTCTCCAGCTCTTCCGGCGCCATTTGTCCGTGGCCGATGCAGACGCGGCAATCGGGTATGTCACGTTCGATCATGGCTTTCAGTTCGGGCAGGTTGGAGATGCGGTTGTTGACGAAGAAGACTTGCCCGTTGCGGCTCATCTCGAAGTTGATGGCGTCAGTGATGACCTCCTCGTTAAAGGTATGGACTTCTGTCTGGATAGGGTAGCGGTTGGGCGGCGGCGTCTGTATGACGCTGAGGTCTCGCGCTCCCATCAGCGAGAACTGGAGAGTGCGTGGGATGGGCGTCGCCGTCATGGTGAGGGTGTCGACGTTGACCTTCATCTGCCGCAACTTCTCTTTGACGGAGACGCCGAACTTCTGCTCTTCGTCTATGATGAGCAATCCCAAATCCTTGAACTTGATGTCTTTCCCCAGGATGCGGTGCGTGCCAATCAGTATGTTGACCTCGCCTGCGGCCAAGCCTTTGACGACGGCGCGAGCTTGGGCGGAAGTCCGCGCCCTGCTGAGGTACTCGACGCGGCAAGGCATGTCTTTCAACCGCTCTTTGAAGGTCTGGTAGTGTTGATAAGCCAAGACGGTGGTGGGCACCAGGACGGCGACTTGCTTGTTGTCCGTCACAGCCTTGAACGCCGCGCGGATAGCCACCTCGGTCTTGCCGAAGCCCACGTCGCCGCACACCAGACGATCCATGGGGCGGGCGCTCTCCATGTCGGCTTTCACCTCGGCCGTGGCTTTACTCTGATCGGGCGTGTCCTCATAAAGGAAGCTGGCCTCCAGCTCGCGTTGCAGGAAGCTGTCGGGGCTGAACTGGAAGCCTTTCTCCTCGCGACGTTGCGAATAGAGCTTGATGAGGTCGCGGGCGATGTCCTTTATCTTCTTCTTGGTGCGGTCCTTAAGTTTCTCCCACGCGCCGGTGCCCAGTTTGTTGAGGCGGGGAGCCTCGCCTTCCTTGCCCTTGTATTTGGAGACCTTGTGCAGGGAGTGTATGGAGACGAAGACCACGTCGTCGTTCTGATAGACGAGCTTCATCACCTCTTGTGTGGTGTTGCCATTAGGGATGCGCACCAAGCCGGCAAAGCGGCCCACGCCATGGTCGGTATGCACCACGTAGTCGCCGGGGGTGAACTGGTTCAACTCCTTCAGCGAGAGAGCCACCTTGCCGCTACGTGCCTTGTCGCTCTTGAGGTTGTACTTGTGGAAGCGGTCGAAAAGTTGGTGGTCGGTGAAGATGCACAGGCGCAATGTGTCGTCGGCAAAGCCCTCGTGCAGGGTCTTCTCCACCGGGGTGAAGGCGATGCGGTCTCCCCTATCCTCGAAGATGGCGCGGATGCGGTCTGTCTGCTTCTTGCTGTCGCTACATATATATAAGGTATATCCTTTGTCGAGATACTCGGTGAAGCTGTGTGCCGCGAGGTCGAAGTTCTTGTGGAAGATAGGTTGCGCCGTCGTGTGGAAGGCAAGGGTAGCCTGGGGCGTGCCGGTGGGTTTAGTACCGAATTCCATGCGGCGGAAATCGAGGGCGCGGACGGTGAACTCTCCTCCGTCAATCAGTTTCCCGTCCAAGGAGATGGCGCCGTTTTCTTCTGCTTCGCGGGCGGCTATGGCTTGCGGAGTCAACGCCTCGTCGTGGACTTGCTGGATGCGCTCCCTCAGCCAAAGGAAATCGCGCATGGCCAACACCGTGTCCTTGGGAAGGAAGTCGAGGAAAGAGACCATCCCGCCTGTGCCCTTCTGCTCGAGGTCGTGGCTCAGGTCGGGCACGATGACGATGCTGTCTTTCGGTTCTTTCGATAGCTGTGTCTCGACTTCGAAGGTGCGTATGCTCTCCACTTCATCGCCAAAGAAGTCGATGCGGAAAGGATACTCGGAAGAGAAAGAGAACACGTCGATGATGCTGCCGCGCAAGGCGTATTGCCCCGGTTCGTATACATAGTCCACGCGCTCGAAGCCATAGCTGTGCAGCACCTCGGTGATGAAGGTCATGTCCACCTTCTCGCCGGCATGGAGCTTCAGGGTCTTCTCGTCCAACTCGCCACGCGACACGACCTTCTCGGCCAACGCGTCGGGATAGGTCACTATGCACAGGGAGTGGTCGGCCTTCTGCAAACGGCTGAGCACCTCGGTGCGCAGTATCTCGTTGGCAGCATCCTTCTGCCCGTACTTGATGGCCCGGCGGAAAGAAGAGGGAAAGAACAGCACCTCCCCATCTCCCAACACCTGAACCAAGTCGTGATAGAAGTATCCCGCTTCTTCCAAATCGCCTAGTATAAAGACAAAAGGATGCCGGCCTTCTGCCACCAACACAGAGGCGAAGAGCGAGGCGCACGAAGCACACATGCCCCCGCAATAGATATGGTGAATGGACGGATTGTCTAATAAACGGCCGATAGCCTCCACGTTGGGATGGGCGGCATAACGTTGTTGCAGTTCGTTCAGAATCATGTTAACTCGTTTTATCGGCGCAAAAGTACAAAATAATCGCCCAAGTTGCACGGGGATGTGGGAGAAAAGCAGTACTTTTGCAGGAAATAAAAAGAGAATGAACACTTCAGACAGCATCGTCATCATCCCGACCTACAACGAACGGGAAAACATAGAGAATATCATCCGCGCCGTCCTAGGACTGGAGCACGGTTTTCATATCCTCGTGGTGGAAGACAACTCGCCCGACGGCACGGCGGAGATAGTGAAACGCCTGCAACGCGACGAATTTCCCGACCGCCTCTTCATGCTGCAACGCGCCGGCAAGCAAGGGTTGGGCACGGCCTACATCGCCGGCTTCCGCTGGGCATTGGAGCACGACTATGAATACATCTTCGAGATGGATGCCGACTTCAGTCACAACCCTGCCGACCTGCCGCGCCTCTATGCGGCCTGCCACGACGAAGGAGCAGACGTCTCTATCGGCTCGCGCTACGTCAGCGGGGTCAACGTCGTCAATTGGCCCATGGGACGGGTGCTGATGTCCTACTTCGCCTCGAAGTACGTGCGCTTCATCACCGGCCTGCCAATCCACGACACCACGGCGGGCTTTGTCTGCTACCGCCGCCGGGTGCTCCAAACCATTCCCCTCGACCGCATCCGCTTCAAAGGTTATGCCTTCCAGATAGAGATGAAGTTCACAGCCCACAAATATGGCTTCCGCATCCAAGAGGTGCCCGTCATCTTTATCAACCGCGAACTAGGCACGTCCAAGATGAACTCCAGCATCTTCGGCGAAGCTGTCTTTGGAGTCATCCGCCTGAAGTGGGACAGCCTGTGGAAGAAGTATGAAAAAAACAATTTGTAACAATATGAAACGAACCCTGATACATAACGCAAAGATTATCAACGAAGGCGCCTGCAAACAAGGATCTCTCGTCATGGAAAACGGGCGCATCGCCGAGATACTGACCGACGGACGTCCACTCTCCGCCCCTTGCGACGAGACCATCGACGCCACCGGATGCTACCTCCTGCCCGGCGTGATAGACGACCACGTACACTTCCGCGACCCAGGCCTGACGCACAAGGCAGACATCCTCAGCGAGAGCCGCGCTGCTGCTGCGGGCGGAGTAACCTCCATCATGGATATGCCCAACACCAATCCGCCCACTGTCACCCTCGAAGCTCTCGAACAGAAGCAGGCGTTGTTGGCGGAGAAATGCGTGGTGAACTATTCTTGTTATTTCGGGGCGACTAACGACAACTACGACCTCTTTCCCCAACTGGACAAGACGCGCGTCTGCGGCATCAAGCTCTTCATGGGCTCTAGCACAGGCAACATGCTGGTAGATCGCATGGACAGCCTACGGCGCATCTTCGGCGGCACGGACATGCTCATCGCCGCCCATTGCGAAGACCAGGAAATCATCCGCCGCAACACCGAGAAGTACAAAGCCCAATTCCTCGAAGGCGCCCAAGTGCCGGTCAACAAGCATCCCTATATCCGCACCGTACAAGCCTGCTACGCCTCGTCCAAACTAGCCGTCCAACTGGCCACCGAAGCTGGAGCACGCCTGCATGTGATGCACATCTCCACGGCCAAGGAATTGCCCTTGTTCAGCGATGCCCCCCTGGACGAACACAAGAAGATTACAGCCGAAGCATGCGTGGCTCATCTGCTGTTCGAGGTGAAAGACTATAAAGCATTGGCCGCCTGCATCAAGTGCAATCCCGCCATCAAACGGCAAACCGACCGCGACGCCCTCCGGCAAGCCGTCAATACCCCCCGGATAGATGTCATTGCCACCGACCATGCCCCCCACTTGCTGACCGAAAAAACCGGAGGCGCCTTGCGCGCAGCCTCAGGTATGCCAATGGTGCAATTCTCGCTAGTCAGCATGTTGCAGCTGGTGGACGAAGGCATCTTCACGCTGGAAACCGTGGTAGAGAAAATGTGCCACAATCCCGCCCTCCTTTTCCGCATCGAAGGACGGGGATACATCCGCGAAGGCTACCATGCCGACCTCGTCCTGATACGTCCGCACAGCCGTTGGCAACTGACGCAGGACAAGATACTAAGCAAATGCGGATGGAGTCCGCTGGAGGGACGTTCCTTCGACTGGCAAGTGGAAAAGACCTTTGCCAACGGACACCTTGTCTACGACCTCCGCACAGGCGTGGACGATACCTATCGCGGAGAGGAGTTGCGCTTCCATGCCTGACGTCCAAATACAAACCTACTTGGTGAGCGAGGTGGCTCCCTACATCAGCTGGAGCTACTTCTTCCATGCGTGGGGATTCAAAGGAGATGCACGCCGCTCACCAGAAGCCAGACAATTGCAAGCCGATGCCCGGCAAATGCTGGACGAATGGGAAGGATACGTCCGCACGCAATGCCTCTACCGCCTTTGCCAAGCCCATGCCGAAGGAGATAACCTGGTGCTGGAAGAAGACAACGCCATCCTCCCTCTCCTACGCCAACAGGCATCCCGTGCGGACAACGCTCCCCTGCTCTGCCTGAGCGATTTTGTCCGCCCGCTTTCTGCGGGAGGAAATGACACGATAGGCCTCTTCGCCTCCTCCGTACGCGCCCCGGAAAGAGAAAACACAGGCGACCCCTATCGCGACTTACTCCGCCAAACTCTTGAAGACCGGTTGGCCGAAGCAACCACCGAGCGGATGCACCTATACGTCCGGCGCGTGGCATGGGGATATGCCCCCCACGAAGACTTGCCCATGGACGAACTTTTGGCTGGACACTTCCAAGGCATACGCCCGGCCGTGGGGTATCCATCCTTGCCCGACCAATCACTCAACTTCCTCCTCGACAAGTGGCTCGATATGTCTCGCATAGGCATCGCCTTGACAGAACATGGCGCCATGCGTCCGCACTGCTCCGTATCGGGCCTGATGCTGGCTCATCCCGCCGCACGCTACTTCACCGTCGGGCGCATCGGCCAAGACCAACTGGAGGATTATGCATGCCGCCGAGGGCTTCCGGTCGAAGTAATGCGCAAATTCTTGGCAACATTGCTTGAATAAAAGCAGACAAAGCATTATTTTTGTCCCATGTTTTGTGATTTACTCGACAAATGTGCGACCCATAATACAAAAGCCAACCCGATTAGGGAACAATCTTCAACCAACGAGATGAAAGATATGGAGCAAGAATTTGTGGCCATGATACGGACTTACGAGCGTGTCATCTACAAGGTGTGCTATATGTACACTACCCCACATACGACACTCGAAGACTTGTATCAGGAAGTCGTGCTGAACCTATGGAAAGCTTTCCCCAAGTTCAGGCATGAAAGCAAGGCATCCACTTGGCTCTACCGTATCGCGCTGAACACGTGCATCAGTTTCATCCGCAAGGAAAAGAATATCCCCGAAACGGTAACACTGACTCTGGCGGCCGACCGCACAGAGGAAAACGACGAAGCACAAGCCATGTGGCAGCAACTTTATCGAATGATCAACCGGCTGGGGCCGTTGGAGAAATCGCTCATCTTGCTCTATCTGAACAAGAAAAGCTATGAGGAAATAGCTGAAATCACAGGATTGACGCAAACCAACGTGGCCACTAAACTGAGCCGAATCAAAGACAAATTGAGGAAAATGAACAAGGAGAACTGAACTATGAATTTGGAAGAACTGGAGAAATCGTGGGATATGCTGGACGAAGAGCTGGACAAGAAAGCGTTGGTTGATGAACAAGAAGTGGCCAAGCTCATATCCAGCGGAAAAGCCGACGCGCAAAGAAAACTGGGACGACTCAGCCTCGTGCAACTCCTTTCCTTGTGTGTAGGAGGAGGACTGCTGATCTTGCTCATACTGGCTTGGATACTCGTGCCCGACTTCATGGGAGCCAGAGACGGAATCACGAAACGGCTCATCATCCTACTGGCCTTCCTTGCTGCCAGCCTGATTGCCGGGGTGTTATGGGATTGGAAAATGCTGCGTAGCCTCAAGTCCATACGCATTGACAAGATGAGCATCGTGGAAGTCTGTCGGCGCATGAACGCATTCCGCCGACAGATGCACTACGAAGCCATCGCCGCCTGCATTTGGGTCGTACCCTTCAACGCGCTCTACTTCTGGGCCATGGGCTACCATCAGGCTTCGTTTGCTATCCAGGCACTGATCATCGCCTTGCTTCTGTTGGCAGACGTACTTATCATCTACGTCCTCTATAAAAAAGTCATGCAAAAATACATCAACGATATACGAAAGAACATTGAAGAACTGAAAGACATATGCACCGAATAACCCTCTTGCTGCTGCTTACCCTCCTGTTGCCGGATGTGTACATCTACTTCACTTACATCGTCCGCCGCACCCGCAATACCCTGTTGCGCCTCTCCTATTGGGTGCCCACGATATTGCTTTCCCTCCTCTACGTCTGGTTCATATACCTGACAGGAGACAATGCCATGTCACACCACGCGCTGGGCATCGGTCGACTGGCCATAGCTATCATGCTCTTTGCCACGCCCAAGACGTTGTTCATGCTCTGCTCGCTGACGGGCAACCTCCTCCACGCCCTTGTCCGCGTCTGTCCCCGCCGTCCGTTCACCCTGCTGGGCATAGGGTTAAGCGTAGCCAGCTTTGGGTGCATCGCCTACGGTTCGTTTTGGGGAATCACACGCTTCGAAGTGAAAGAGGTAGAATACGCATCGCCCCGCCTGCCCCAAGGATTCGACGGATACCGCATCGTGCAACTATCCGACATACACATAGGCAGCTGGCAAGGCAACCCGAAACCAATTGAAGAGCTCGTGGAGTTGGCCAACGGACAAGGAGCTGACCTTATTGTCTTCACCGGCGATTTGGTAAACCAACAGAGCCATGAGTTGGATGCTTTCCAAAACATCCTTGCCCGGCTACACGCACCCGATGGCGTCTACTCCGTCTTGGGCAACCACGACTATGGCTCCTACTATCATTGGAAAAACTCCGGCGAAGAGGTGGCCAACCTGCAATATCTTATCCATCGGCAAGAAGCGATGGGATGGCAGATGCTGAACAACGCCCATGTTGTCCTGCACCACGGAGAAGACAGCATTGCCCTTGTAGGAGTGGAGAACGACGGCGAACCTCCCTTCTCGCAATACGCCGATCTGCCCCACGCCTTGCAAGGGACGGACGGCATGTTCAAACTCCTACTCAGCCACAACCCCACGCATTGGCGGCGAGAAGTACTGCCCGAGTCGGACGTGGATCTGATGTTGGCAGGACATACGCACGCCATGCAAGGAATCCTCTTCGGGCGGTCGCTGGCCGAACTGAAATACCCCGAATGGAGAGGCATGTACCAAGACAAGGACGGACGCGCCCTCTACGTCAACATCGGCATCGGATACGTCGGATTGCCCTTCCGCTTCGGAGCTTGGCCGGAAATTACAGTCATCACCCTGCGGAAAAAGTAGGGCAACGAACTCTCTTGCGGCTTTCCGAAAAAAAACGTAACTTTGCGCCCAAATATAAACGAAATATATGAAATTTTCCGAACTGAACCTAAACGACCAAGTGCTGGATGCGCTGGATGCCATGCGCTTCGAAGAGTGCACCCCCATACAAGAAAAATCAATCCCTGCCATCCTAGAGGGACGCGACCTGATAGCTGTGGCGCAGACAGGCACCGGAAAAACCGCCGCCTACTTGTTGCCCATCCTCAACAAACTGTCCGAAGGAGGCTATCCCGAAGATGCTATCAATTGCATCATTATGGCACCCACACGCGAATTGGCGCAG
The DNA here is from genome assembly GCA_944322365.1 of uncultured Bacteroides sp. Classification (GTDB taxonomy): domain Bacteria; phylum Bacteroidota; class Bacteroidia; order Bacteroidales; family Bacteroidaceae; genus Bacteroides. The sequence goes on along the minus strand of CALUOW010000005.1, from coordinate 11,118 downwards.
CAAATCGACCAACAGATGCAGGGATTCTCCTACTTCCTTCCCGTGTCCGGCGTGGCCGTGTATGGCGGAAATGACGGTGTCCTCTTCGAACAGCAGAAGAAAGGCCTGACGCTGGGCGCCGATGTGGTCATCGCCACGCCGGGCAGACTCATCGCGCACCTCAGTTTGGGATATGTAGACCTCTCGCGTGTGTCGTTTTTCGTGCTGGACGAGGCCGACCGCATGCTGGACATGGGTTTCCATGACGACATCATGCAGATAGCCAGCTACCTGCCCAAGGAGCGGCAAACGGTGATGTTCTCCGCCACCATGCCTGCCAAAATCCAGCAACTGGCCGAAAACCTCCTGAACGACCCTGCCGAGGTGAAGCTGGCCGTATCCAAGCCTGCGGACAAAATCGTGCAAGCCGCCTATATCTGCCGCGAAGGCCAGAAACTGGGCATCATCCAAAACCTCTTTGCCGACGAGGTGCCCGAACGCGTCATCATCTTCGCTTCGTCCAAACTCAAGGTGAAGGAAGTGGCCAAAGCGCTCAAACGGATGCGACTCAACGTGGGCGAGATGCACAGCGATTTGGAGCAAGCCGAGCGCGAAGACGTGATGTACCGCTTCAAAGCAGGGCAGGTGAACATCTTGGTGGCTACCGACATCGTGGCGCGGGGTATCGACATCGACGACATACGCTTGGTCATCAACTACGACGTGCCGCACGACAACGAGGACTACGTACACCGCATCGGGCGCACGGCGCGCGCCAACAACGACGGGGTGGCCATCACCTTCGTCAGCGAGAAGGAGCAAAGCAAATTCCGTGGCATCGAACGATTCTTAGGGAAAGATATCTACAAAATACCTTTGCCCGCCGAACTGGGCGAAGCACCCGCATACAACCCCTCCGAACGTAAAAAAGGAGGCAACGGCGGGCGAGGCGGCAATAAGCAAGGAACGAAAAAACGCAGGAGAAACAGTTAAGAAGTTAAGGAGCATTCCGCTTCACTTCATTAGGAGTTAAGCCAATAGTAGGTTAATCAACCACATATACAGAGTATCGGCTTAACTCCTTTGACTTCTATAACTCCTTTAACTCCTAAATCATCACATCCCGATGCAACAATACCCGAAACCCTGCTCCTCCATCTCGGCGCGGTCATAGATATTGCGCCCGTCCAACACAAGGGGCACGCGCATCAGTTTCTTGACCACCGCCCACGAAGGCAGACGGAATTCCTTCCACTCCGTCACCAGCAACAAGGCATCGGCATCCAACGTGGCATCATACAAATCTTTGGCATACGTCACCGCGTCTTCCCCCAACCGGCGGCGGCACTCGTCCATGGCCGCAGGATCGTAGACGCGGACTCGACAACCCGCCTCCCGCAGTTTGTCTATCAGCACCAGCGAGGGAGCTTCGCGCATGTCGTCCGTCTCCGGCTTGAACGAGAGGCCCCACATGGCCACCGTCTTGCCCCGCATGTCGCCCTCCCACAGGCGCGCCAGCTTGTCGAAGAGGACACTTTTCTGACGTTCGTTCACCTCTTCCACCGCACGCAGCACGCGCATCTCATAGCCGTTTTGCTCGGCTGTCTTAATCAACGCCTTCACGTCCTTGGGGAAGCATGAACCGCCGTATCCAATGCCCGGATAGAGGAATTTGCGCCCGATGCGCGTGTCCGACCCGATGCCGCTGCGCACCATGTTGACGTCCGCCCCCACCCGCTCGCACAGATTGGCTATGTCGTTCATGAAGCTGATGCGCGTGGCCAACATCGAGTTGGCTGCATACTTCGTCATCTCCGCCGACGGTATGTCCATGAATATAACGCGGAAATTATTGAGCAAGAATGGCTTATAGAGCTTCGTCATCAACTTCTTGGCTCGCTCCGAATCCACGCCCACCACCACGCGGTCGGGACTCATGAAATCGTTAATGGCATTGCCTTCCTTCAGGAATTCAGGATTAGACGCCACGTCGAAGGGGATGTCCACGCCCCTGCGCTCCAGCTCTTCGCGAATGGCGTCGCGCACCTTCTGCGCCGTGCCCACGGGGACGGTGCTCTTAGTCACCACCAACACATATTTCTGGAGGTTGCGCCCGATGGTATGCGCCACCTGCAATACATAGCTCAGGTCGGCACTGCCATCCTCGTCCGGGGGCGTCCCCACGGCACTGAACACCACGTCCACCTCGTCCAAGCATTCCTCCAGCGAAGTAGTGAAATTCAGACGCCCGGCCTTCGCGTTGCGCAGGACCATCTCTTCCAAGCCATTCTCGTAGATAGGGATGACGCCCTTCTTCAATGCATCGATTTTCTCCGCATTAGTGTCCACGCACACCACATTCACGCCTATTTCGGCAAAACAGGTGCCGGTCACCAGGCCGACGTATCCTGTCCCCACAATTGCAATCTTCATATCTTAATTTCAGAAAAATAAGTGTCCAAAAAACTTTAGAAGCATTCCGCCTCACGGAAGGGCACGCCCCGCCGGTCCTTGTCCGACAGCAGCAATTGGTTCTCCGCCACCGGCCAGTCGATGCCCAGTTCGGGGTCGTCGTAGCGGATGGCAGCTTCCGCCTGTGGCGCATAAGCATTGTCCACTTTATATATGAACACCGCTTCGTCGCTCAGCACCAAGAAGCCGTGGGCAAAGCCGCGCGGGATGAAGAGCTGCCGCTTGTTGTCGCCGCTCAACTCCACGCTGACATGCCGCCCGAAGGTGGGCGACTCGCGCCGCAAGTCCACCGCCACGTCCAGCACCCGCCCCCACAGGACGCGCACCAACTTGGCCTGGCTGAACTCGCCCCGCTGGTAATGCAACCCGCGCAACACGCCGAAGGTCGACCGCGACTCATTGTCCTGCACAAAACGCACGTTGCCCACGTGCCGGCGGAACTCCTCGTCTTTGAACGTCTCCATAAAATACCCTCGCGCATCGGCCAGCACCTTCGGCTCCAGCAACCACACGCCGTCTATTTCTGTCTGTATATAGTTCATTTGCTTCCGTTTAAATTCACATCTCCCTGCAAGGATTCCCATCCCCCTCACAGACGATGCAAAGATACGTTTTTTCTTAGTAATCACCAAATCCCGTTGTCGGTTTATACGACAAAACGGGGCGACATGCCAATTTCAATAGCAAGATTCCCCCAATGCCGTCTACAAAAGGGAAGACGATAAAAGGAAAGTGAATACTATAAATAAATGAAATAAGCAGTCGAACAAAACCTGTCAAAACACGGATAAAGCTCCATCTGTAGGCTGAAGATGTGCATCTGTAGGCTAAAGATATACATCTGTAGCCTAAATATGGCCATCTGTAGCCTACAGATGGAATTTGTTTAATGCTTAGGAAAGTTTTATCCGGCGGAAAGCCATCCTTAAATCCCCTTCTTATCATACCTCGAAACCAACCTTTCCAAACATCAGGTCCACCTTTGCGCATCGTAGCAAAAAACCGGCGAACGGGAAGCAAGACGTAAAAAAACGGCATGCGCCCTTCGACAGGCTTATTTCAAAAAAAACAGCCGTGCGCTAGGATTATCCAAGAAAAAGCCGTATCTTTGCCGTATGATTGAACTAGCACAACATATCAAGCAATTGCTGACACGGCATGATTGCGTCATCGTCCCCCGCCTCGGCGGCTTTATTGCCCACCAAGCCCCCGCACGCCGGATCGAGACGGACGACACTTTCCTGCCACCCGCGCGCCTAGTGGCCTTCAACCCCCGGCTGACGCTGGACGACGGGCTGCTGGAGCAAGCCTATATGGCCGACCGGGGGCTGGATTATGCCAAAGCCCGCGAAGCCATGCAATGCGACGTAGACCGCCTGCTGGACCGTCTGCACGCCGAGGGATTGGCCGAAATAGAAGGCGTAGGCCAACTGCGCCTCAGCTTGCGCGGGACGTATGACTTTGCCCCTGCCGCGCCCGATACCGCATCTGCCGACGACTACGGATTCGGCAGCTTCCGGATGCAAAGATTGCCTGCGCAAACCCGGCAACCTGCCCCCACTCCCCCGCCTGCGCCCCAGCCCGCGCGCCCAACGATGCGGACGCAACGCAGGAAGAAGTGGCGTGTGGACATTGCGACGCTGTCCAATGCCGCCGCTGTGGCCGCCATCCTCATCTTGTCGTTCGTCATCTCCACGCCCGTTCAGAATACAGAAGTCATACAGGGCAATTACGCCCGCTTGTCGCCCGCCGAGATGTTCGAACAGATGATGGGCAGCCAGTCGCTGGCAGTCACACCCCTCGTCCGCAAGCACAACGAGCGCCCCGCCCCGCAGACGGAAACCAACGCGCCCGCCCGGACAACCGCCCCGAAGGCAACGCCCCGGACGGAAACCAAGGCGCCCAACCGCCCCGACGCCCCAGGCCAACCCTTGGCTAAACAGGAGCCGAAAGCCAAGGCGCCGGCAAAACCCGATGCCCCCAAGGCCGTGCCCGCCACCATGCGCTACCACCTCATCGTGGCCAGCGTAGCCACCGCGCAAGACGCCCGCCAGATGGCCTCGCGGCTGCGCGCACAAGGACACAGCCAGGCACGCGCCCTCATCGGCGGTGGGAGAATGAGAGTCAGCATCGCCTCGTATGACACCGAAACCGCCGCCTACCGCGCCCTGAACGACCTGCGCCGGCAACCGGACTACCAAAGCGCGTGGGTGCTAAAAGAAAAAACAAAGAAGAAGAAATGAAACGTGTACGATGCCCCAAATGCGAGGAATACCTGACATTTGATGAAACTCCCTATAAGGAAGGCCAATCGCTGGTCTTCGAGTGCGAACATTGCGGCAAGCAATTCTCCATCCGCTTAGGCAAAAGCCGCGTGGAAGCCACCCGGCGCGACGCACGCCCCGACGCGGAAACTTCGCCGGACGGCGGATGCGGAAGCATCACGGTGATAGAAAACGTCTTTGGCTACAAGCAAGTCTTCCCGTTGGCCGAAGGAGACAACATCATCGGCCGACGATGCGTGGGCAGCCACGTCCAAGTGCCCATTGAGACATCGGACATGAGCATGGACCGCTACCACTGCGTCATCAACGTGAAACGCGACAAGCAAGGACGCCCCGTCTACACGCTAAGGGACGCGCCCAGCCTGACAGGCACCTTCCTGAACAACGAAATCCTGGGAGACAAGGACCGAGTACGCATCGAAGACGGAGCCATCGTTACCATCGGCGCCACCACTTTCATCCTGCACGCGCCCCATTCCTGACCCTGACGAATGGAGAGAGGAAAAAAAGAAAAGGACCATCTTCACAGACAGTCCTCCAAGTCTTTGTTAACCTTAAAATCTAATACTATGAAAAACACACGCTGCAAAGCTAAGCATTCTTGGCGAACCAGGCAAGAAAGAATGATTTCAACCCACTAATTATAACAATATTTAACCATTATGATTCCATCCATCCTGGATACCGACCTATACAAATTCACAACGTCGTATGCCTATATCAAGCTCTTTCCCAACGCTATGGGCACATTCAGCTTCGCTGACAGGGACGGGACGGCCTATACGGAAGACTTCCTCCAAGGTTTGCAAGACACCATCCGCCAACTGGGACAAGTAGCTCTGACGCCCGCCGAACTGGAGTATATGACCGCCCACTGCCGCTTCCTGCCCCGCGTCTACTGGGAGTGGCTCTCGTCTTTCCGCTTCGACCCGGCCCAAATCACCGTCCGCTTGGATGAATGCGCGCGCCTGCACATCGAAGTCACGGACTACCTCTACAAAGCCACGCTCTACGAAGTGCCCCTGCTGGCCATCGTCTCCGAAATCCGCAACGAGACATCGGGTCGCACGGCCGACCTGGACGAAGTGACGCGCCGCCTCGCCCGCAAGGTAGACTTGTCCAACGCCAACGGACTCTCCTTCTCCGAGTTCGGCACACGACGGCGTTTCTCGTTCGGGGTGCAGGACAAAGTCGTCGCTTACCTCAAAGAACACGCCCGCCATTGCACCGGCACGTCCAATTGCCACCTAGCCATGAAATATGACCTCAAAACCATGGGCACCCACCCGCACGAATGGTTCATGTTTCATGGCGCGCAATTCGGCTACAAACATGCCAACTACATGGCGCTGGAAAACTGGGTGAATGTCTACGACGGGGACTTGGGCACCGCCTTGGCCGACACCTACACCAGCGATGCCTTCCTAAGCAACCTGAGCCGCAAGCAAGCCAAGTTGTTCGACGGGGTACGGTGCGACTCAGGCAACGAGTTCGACTTCACCGACCGCCTCATCGCCCGCTACCGCGAGTTTGGCATCGACCCCACCACGAAGACCATCATCTTCAGCAACGCGCTGGACTTCGACAAGGCCCTCCAGATACAACAGTATTGTGCCGGACGCATCCGCTGCGCTTTCGGCATCGGCACCAACCTGACCAACGACACAGGATTCTCCCCCCTGAACATTGTAATGAAGCTGACACGATGCAAAATGAACCCCAACCAAGAATGGCGCGAGTGCGTCAAACTGTCTGATGATTTGGGCAAGCACCTGGGCAGCGCGGACGAAGTGCAGGCGTGCTTGTACGATTTGCAAATCGAAAAATGAAACGTGCAATGAATACCACCTATACAGCCGCCCTCGAAACACTTTATACTCGCCTGACCGGACATGCCCCCGAACGCATCGACGAGATGCCGGCATCAGGCTCCAACCGACGCTATTTCCGACTGACAGGCACCCCTGCGCTGATAGGCGTCCGAGGAGAATCGGCCGACGAAAACCGCGCCTTTCTCTACATGGCCGCCCACTTCCGCCGGCAAGGACTGCCCGTGCCGCAAGTCTTTGCCCGCTCGGCCGACGATCTCTATTATCTCCAGGAAGATTTGGGAGACACCTCTCTGTTCAGCGTCCTCGGCGAAGCCCGGAAGACAGGCATCTTCGGCGAAGAAGAAAAAAAGCTCCTGCGCAAGACCATCCGCCTTCTGCCCTCCATACAAATAGCCGGGGCCAAGGACATGGACTTTACCCACTGCTATCCCAAAGCCGAGTTTGACAAACGCTCCATCTTTTGGGATTTGAACTACTTCAAATACTGCTTTCTCAAGGCCACCGGACTTGATTTTCAGGAAGACCGCTTGGAGGACGACTTCCACCACTTGGCCGACATCCTCTTGCAAAGCGACGCGACGGCCTTCATGTACCGCGACTTCCAAAGCCGCAACGTGATGATTCGCGACGGCCAACCGTGGTTCATCGACTTCCAAGGCGGCCGCCGGGGACCTGTCCATTACGACGTGGCTTCCTTCTTATGGCAAGCCAAAGCGCGCTATCCCGAAAACCTGCGCCGGGAGTTGCTGGACGAATACGTGGATGCCCTGCGCGAATGCCGCCCGGTAGACGTAACGGAGTTTCATGCCCGCCTGCGCCACTTCGTGCTCTTCCGCACGCTCCAAGTGCTGGGCGCTTATGGTTTCCGGGGATACTTCGAACAAAAACCCCACTTCCTGCAAAGCGTGCCTTTTGCCATCCAAAACCTGCGAGACTTGCTTCGGGAGCCTTATGCCGAATATCCCTACCTCGACAGTTTACTCCGCCAACTGACAGAATGGGGCGCGCATAAAGACGCCGCACGCCGGGAATCACCCCTCGTGGTGCACGTCGCCAGTTTCTCCTACAAGAAAGGCATCCCCCACGACCCTACGGGCAACGGAGGCGGATTCGTATTTGATTGCCGCGCCATACACAATCCCGGCAAATACGACCGCTACAAACCCTTCACGGGGATGGACAAACCGGTCATCCGTTTTTTGGAAGAAGATGGGGAAATCACCACCTTCCTGACACACGTCTACGCCTTGGTGGATGCCGCCGTGCGCCGATACATCGAACGGGGCTTCACTAACCTGAGCGTGGCCTTCGGATGCACGGGCGGGCAACACCGTTCGGTATATGCCGCCCAACACCTGGCCGAACACGTGCACGACACTTTCGGCGTGCAAGTCCATCTAGTGCATCGCGAACAAAATGTGGAGAAAATATTTTCCCCAACTATTAACTATACTGATTACTGATGAAAGCCATGGTATTCGCAGCAGGGATGGGCACCCGTCTCCGTCCCTTGACCGACCACCTGCCCAAGGCGCTCGCGCCTGTGGCAGGCATTACCTTGCTGGAGAGGGTCATCCGCAAACTGGCCCAAGCAGGATTCGACGACATCACCCTCAACATCCACCACCGGGGGCAACAGATTATCGACTTTCTGGAGGCGCGCCAACGCTTTGGCTTGAACATACACATCAGCGACGAACGAAACCGTTTGATGGACACCGGCGGAGGCATACGCCACGCACGCCCTTGGCTAGACGGCGACGAACCTTTCCTAGTGCATAATGCAGACATCCTGACCGATGCCGACTTGGGCGACCTCTGGCATCGGCACATGGAAAGCGGAGCCGAAGCCACCCTGCTCGTGGGGCAACGCAAGACCTCGCGCTACCTGCTCTTCGACCCGGCCCTGCGCCTGCATGGATGGACAAACAAATCCACAGGCGAAGTGCGCCCCGCAGGTTTGGCCGGCTCTTACCAAGAATGGGCCTTCCAGGGGATACACGTCTTCTCCCCCGCCCTCTTCCGCCGCATGGAAGCGCCAAGGTGGGAAGAGCCTTTCTCCATCATCGATTTCTACCTGCACATCTGCCCCGACGCACATATCCAAGGATGCCCCATCCGCGCCACGCATTGGTTTGACACAGGCACGCCGGAGAAGCTGAAAGAGGCAGAAGCATGGTATCTTACTCATTAACCACTAAACACAGACAAAGACATGTCCGACTATATCAACGAACTGAACGAAGGCCAACGCGCCGCCGTGCTCTACAACGAGGGTCCCTCGCTGGTGATTGCCGGCGCAGGTTCGGGCAAAACGCGCGTGCTGACCTACAAGATAGCCTACCTGATGGAGAAGCTGGGATACCACCCATGGAATATCCTGGCGTTGACCTTCACCAACAAAGCCGCCCGCGAAATGAAAGAACGCATCGCCCGGCAAGTAGGAGACGACTTGGCCCGACGCTTGTGGATGGGCACTTTCCACTCCATCTTCCTGCGTATCCTCCATGCCGAGGCCGACGCGTTGGGATTCGCCCCCAACTTCACCATCTACGACACGGACGACTCGCGCAGCCTCCTCCGCGCCATCATCAAGGAAATGCAACTGGACGAAAAGACCTACAAACCCAGTTTGGTGCAAGGGCGCATCTCCAACGCCAAGAACCACCTGGTCACACCTGCCTCTTACGCCAATAACCGCGAAGCCCTGCAAGCTGACCAAGCCGCCCGCGTCCCTGCCCTGCGCGACATCTACCGCCACTATTGGGAGCGATGCCGGCAAGCCAACGCCATGGACTTCGACGACCTCCTGCTCTACACCTTCCTGCTCTTCCGAGACCATCCGGACGTGCTGGAGAAGTATCGAGCACACTTCCAATACATCCTCGTGGACGAGTACCAAGACACCAACTTCGCCCAGCACAGCATCGTCCTCCAGCTGGCGGGCGAGCATCCCCATGTATGCGTGGTGGGCGACGACGCGCAAAGCATCTACTCCTTCCGGGGGGCGAACATCGACAACATACTGACGTTCACCAAAGTCTTTCCCGGCACGAAGATATTCAAGCTAGAGCAAAACTACCGCTCCACCCAAACCATTGTAAGCGCAGCCAACAGCCTCATCGAAAAGAACCAATACCAGATACGCAAAGAGGTATTCTCGAAAAAAGAGAAGGGCGATTCCTTGGGCGTCTTCCGTGCTTACAGCGACGTGGAGGAAGGCGAAATCGTGGCCAACAAGATACAAGAACTCCGCCGACGCCAACAATATGCGTGGACGGACTTCGCCATCCTCTACCGCACCAACGCGCAAAGCCGCATCTTCGAGGAAGCCTTGCGCAAACGCTCCCTGCCCTACCGCATCTACGGGGGGCTATCCTTCTACCAACGCAAGGAAATCAAAGATGTCATCGCCTACTTCCGCCTCACGGTCAACCCCTACGACGAAGAAGCCCTGAAGCGCATCATCAACTATCCACTGCGGGGCATTGGCAACACCACGCTGGGCAAAATCATCGAAACGGCAAGCCAAAACAATGCCAGCCTCTGGGAAGTACTTTGCCAACCCCTATCCTTCGGATTGAGTTTCGCCAAGGGCACCGCCGCCAAGCTCCAAGCCTTCCATCAACTGATAGAAAACTTCATCCGCCTGGCCGGCGAACAAAACGCCTACGAAGCGGGGACGGAAATTATCCGCCAGTCGGGCATCATCGCCGACATCTGCCAAGACAACCTGCCCGAAAACCTCAGCCGCAAGGAGAACATCGAAGAACTAGCCAACGGCTTGAGCGACTTCTGCGCCCAGCGGTTGGAGGAAGGCAACACGCACGTCGCCCTCTCCGATTTCCTCTCCGAAGTCTCCCTCCTCACTGACCAAGACACGGACAAGGATGGCAACACTGAACGCATCACCCTGATGACCGTCCACGCCGCCAAGGGGTTGGAATTCAAAAATGTCTTTGTCGTCGGGCTAGAAGAAGGACTCTTCCCCAGCAACATGGCCGGCGACTCGCCCCGCGCGTTGGAAGAAGAAAGGCGGTTGTTTTACGTAGCCATTACCCGCGCCGAAGAACATTGCTTCCTCTCCTACGCCAAAACACGCATCCGATATGGCAAAATGGAATTCGGCGCCCCCAGCCGCTTCCTGCACGATATAGACGCACGCTACCTCGACCTGCCCCAAGGAGAATCCGCCCGACGCATCGCCCCGCAAGACAGGCCGTCGGACATGGCGCGCCCCAAGGCTTCGCTCTTCAACCCAACGCCCACGCGCAACCTGAAGCGCGTCCCGCCCGAACCTGCTGCCAAGACCGCCATCCCCAAAGCCGCTGCGGGCAACGCACCGGTGCGCGAGGGGCAAACCATCGAGCACGAACGTTTCGGCCTGGGTACGGTGCTGCGCGTGGAAGGCACGGGCGAAAACGTCAAGGCCACCATCCGCTTCGAGAACGTAGGCGAAAAGCAACTCCTGCTGCGTTTTGCCCGCTTCAAGGTCATCGGATGAAGAAGCTCTTGCCTGCCATCCACGCCTGTGATAGTAGGAAAAGGTG
>CALUOW010000004.1 GCA_944322365.1 uncultured Bacteroides sp. | reverse complement strand
GAAGTGTCGCGATACACCGAGTCCCAGCGCACCGACCTGCGCAAGGGCGTCATCGGCTTCGTCTTCCAGAGCTTCAACCTGATTGACGAACTGAACGTCTACGAGAACGTGGAGCTGCCCTTGCTCTACATGGGCATCCCCAGTGCCGAACGCAAGAAACGCGTGGAGGAAGCCTTGCAGCGCATGGGCATGATGCACCGCGTGAAGCATTTTCCACAACAACTCTCCGGCGGACAGCAACAGCGTGCAGCCATTGCTCGTGCCGTGGTGGCTGGTCCCAAGCTCATCCTGGCAGACGAGCCTACCGGTAACCTCGACTCGAAGAACGGTCGCGAAGTGATGGAACTGCTGAAAGAATTGCACCGCGATGGTACGACTATTGTCATGGTGACACACTCGCAACACGATGCCGACTATGCCGATCGCATAATCAATCTCTTTGACGGACAGGTCGTGTGAGCATCCACATTCACCTTCTCCTTCCATCAATCATTCGTATGCGGCGGAGCTCTCGCCTGCGGGTGGCTGGTTTATTAGGAATATTCAGTAAAGTCCCTAAAAACAAAGATGGCATATGAAGATGATAGAGGGTTGTACGCCCCTAATCACTTCATATGCCATTTTTATGGTAATTCTACCTTTAAAGTAATAAGGGATAACTTGCTTTTTATAGCAAATTATCCCTTAAAATGTTGCGGAGGCAAGACTCGAACTTACGACCTTTGGGTTATGAGCCCAACGAGCTACCAACTGCTCCACTCCGCGATGTTTTCCTTAATTCGGGTGCAAAGGTACGGCTTTTATTGATAAAAACAAATATTTGCCGCATTTTTTTGCACCCGAAAAGATAAGTTTTTTGTAATTGTTTGATTGGAAGGAGACTATCACTTCTTATTCTTTGCTTCCGTCCGGATAGGGAATCAATGCTCCGGTACTGCGATAGGCCGGGCGTTGGGCATTCCGTGCTTTCAAATACTCAGTTAGTTCTTTCGACAATTCCTCGACTTTCTCCGGCATTTTTTCGGCAAGGTCTGCGTACTCTCCCAAGTCTTCTTTCATGTTATAGAGACGCAGGCGCTGTTCTTCCCAAGTGTATATCAGGTGATAGTCGCCTTTCAGGATGGAGGAGTAGGCTCCGTAGCCTTCTTCCGTATTTTGCGTTTCGCCCCAAAGGTTGGGGAAGTGCCAAACGATGGAGCGTTCATTGCGCAGGTCGGGTTGACGCAATACGTCCGCAAAGCTGATGCCGTCTGTGGTTTGCAAGGTTTCGTAGCGGGTGATGCCTGCCAGTTCGAGGATGGTGGGGAAGAAGTCTTCAATCATCACTCGTTGGTCGTTTTGCGTGCCGCCTTGGGTGATTCCCGGCCAGTAGACCATCATCGGTTCGCGAACGCCGCCCATGAATGCCGAACCTTTGCCGGCGCGTGCCGGATAGTTCTGATCGCGGTTGCCACGTCCTTGGCGGGAACCGGGCACGGCTTGCCCGCCGTTGTCGGACATGAATAGGAGGATGGTGTTTTGTCCTATTTTCGGGTTGGCTTCCAGATAGTCCAGCAGGTCGCCCAGGCTTTTGTCCATGCCTTCCACCAGAGCGGCGTAGCGGGCTTCGCGTTCGTTGAGGGTGTCGTTCAGCTGTACGTCGTAGCGGCCGCGATAATAGGAACTGAAACGCCGGTCGTCATCGTAGGGGGAGTGGACGGCATAGTGGGACATGTATAGGTAGAAGGGTTTACCCATCTGGGTGGCTTGGCCGATGGCGGCAATGGCTTCTTGCGTCAATGCTTCGGTCAGGAAGATGTCTTGTCCGTGGTATTTCTCCAAGCCTTGGACGGCGAAACGGGTGCCTTCGCCAAAGTTCCGCGTGCCCAAGTAGCTGCCGGGAGCGCCGTTGGGACCTCCTCCGATATTCACGTCAAAGCCCATGGTGGAGGGGTTGGCGCCGGGCGTGTTGCGTGCCCCGAAATGGGCTTTGCCGCAATGGATGGTGTAGTAGCCGTTGTCCTTCAGTATCTGCGGCAGCGGAGTGATGGGGGTGGAGTTGTTGATTTTTCCTTCGGCATCTTCGGGCTGGATGCCGTTATAGTTCCAATCGGGCAGTGCCAGGGTTTGGCTGGGCGCGTCGGTTTGTTGGTCCAGTTCCAACGTCCAGTTGGTGACGCGATGCCGGGAGGCGTTCATGCCCGACATCAGGCTGCACCGCGTGGGCGAGGAGATGGCGCAGGCATAGGCTTGGGTGAAACGGACGCCCATTTCGGCCAGACGTTCCATATTAGGCGTATGGAAGCGGCGGTTCAGGGGGCTTTGTTGGTCGTTGCAGAAGGGTACGGAGGTATCCTGCCATCCCATGTCGTCTACAAGGAAGAGGATGATGTTGGGATGTTCCGTGGTTTGTGCCGGCATGGCCAAGGCGGTCAGCAACATGCCGGAGAGGGTGGTCAGTCTTTTCATATTCTTCAAGAATTAGCTTGTTTATAAATATTTGTTTTATAGTCGATTAAAGATGAGGGCCGGGGCGGTCTTGCTTTCAATCCTTGGCCGTCTTGGGACAAACGCTGCTGCATCTTACTGGGAAGCATCCTGCTTAAGCCGGGAGGTCCTGTCTTTCCCGCTAGAAAAACTTCGTAAGTCCACGGGAAAATCTGTCGAGGTACTAGATAAAGTTTAAACGCAGCCTAAGTTTATAAAAACGTACCGTGCGTTTATAAAAACGCAACCTAAGTTTATATAAACGTAGCCTAAGTTTAAACTTTATCCTGTACCTTGCCGGTTTTTTCCTGTACTTTGAGCGTTTTTTCCAAAGGATTTCTCCGGAAAAAGCCCAAAGATTAGTCGCGTTTGCCCCATGGGTAGTCTTGCTTCCGGGGCTTGGAAGCAAAGCGTCTGCCGCAGGGCGTTCAAGGATTTAGTTGACGTGCCCGCACTTTGCGCAATATGGTTTCCAACTCGAAGACTGTGTCCGGATGTTTGGCAGCCAGGTTTTCTTGTTCGGCCACATCGGCTTCCATGTCGTAGAGTTGGGGAACCGGGTCGTTACCGGTTTCTATCTTCGGGCCCCATGTAATCATCTTCGGGCCGTCGTTCGGTTCGATGTACTTCCAGCGCGGGGTGCGGACGGAGAGGACGTGGTCCGACGATTGTTCAATGACCCAGGGGCGGTCCGTCGGGTCTTCGCCCAGCAGGTTGCCCAGGCGGTTGTGGCTGTCCGGCGCGCTGCCTTTGGGCAAGCGGGCATCGACGAGGGCGGCCAGCGAGGCCATCCAGTCTATTTGCGACATCAATGCGCCTGATTCTTGCCCCGGACGGACGCGGGCAGGCCAACGGACAATGGCGGGAACGGCGGTGCCTCCTTCGTAAGCGCTGTATTTGTTGCCACGGAAAGGGCCTGTGGGGCGGTGCTGTCCCAACAGTTCTTCGGCTTGGTCTTCGTAGCCGTCATCCACCACGGGGCCATTGTCGCTGGAAAGAATGACGAGCGTGTTGTCCGCCAAGCCCAACTCGTCCAGCGTCTTCATGATTTGGCCCACGCTCCAATCGAATTGCACGATGGCGTCGCCCCTCAGCCCCATCGCGGATTGCCCACGGAAGCGCGGGTGGGGGAAGCGGGGCACGTGCACGTCGTTCGTGGCGAAGTAGATGAAGAAAGGTTCGTCGCGATGGGCGCGGATGAAGTCCACGGCGTGCGTGGTGATGGAGTCGGCGATGTTTTCGTCTTTCCATAATGCCTGTCCGCCGCCTTTCATGTAGCCGATGCGGCTGATGCCGTTGACGATGGATTGGTCGTGGCCGTGGCTAGGGCGGAGGTTATAGAGCAGTTCGGGGTTGTCGCGTCCCGTAGGTTCGCCGGGAAAGTTCTGCCGGTAGCTCACTTCGATAGGCGCCGAGGGGTCGTAGTTGGCCACGCGGCCGTCTTCGATGAATACGCAAGGTACGCGGTCCGCCGTAGCGGCCATGATGTAGTGGTGGTCGAAGCCCAAGTCGGCCGGCGTGGCGCTAAGGGGGGCGTTCCAATCCTGCGTGCCGCTTTGTTCGCCCAAGCCAAGATGCCATTTGCCGAAAGCGGCGGTGGTATAGCCTGCATGTTGGAAGACGTCGGCCAGGGTATATTGGTAGGGAGTGATAATCATGCCCGCGTTGCCGGCCGCCACGTCGGTGCCGGGACGCCGCCAAGCATATTCGCCCGTCAGCAAGGAGTAGCGCGACGGGGTGCTGGTGGCGGCCACGGCATGGGTGTCGGTGAAGCGGATGCCTTCGGATGCCAAGCGATCTACGTTGGGGGTACGGACACCCTGTGCGCCGTAGCAGGACAAATCGCCGTATCCCAAGTCGTCGGCATAGATGAGGATGACGTTGGGGCGTTTGTCGTCTGCTGTCGGTTGGTTTTTGTGGGAAGATTCAGCTCCTGCGGCCGTGGCGGCAAACAGGGGTGACAGGGCGGTGATTGTAAACAGATATGTTTTCATTTCAAGAAAGTAACTGATAGGTTAGTTGAAAGGTCTGCGGAAGGCCCAAGCAATAAGTGGCGGTTAAAGTATCCTCCCCTCCGGAAGGCTTTCCAGAGGGGAGGGAGGGTTTGTCGTCCGCAGACGAGGATTATATTCCCCGAATGTCCGACTTATTTATCCATCGAACCGTAGACGGGACTGATGCGCAACGTATAGGTCTGCTCTTCCTGCGGCACTTGGTAGGCGGGCAGGGGACCGCAATCGGCTCCGCAGCTGGCATTGCCGGTGCCCATCAGGTAGGCGTCGAGGTGCAGCACGATGTAGGGACGTGCTGTCAGTTCCCAAGTATGCAGGGCTTTCATCAAGTCTTCATCCGTGTAGCGCAGGGCGGAGAAGGAAACGCTCCCTTCGGTTTCGATGCAGATGCCACGGCCTTGGGCGTTGGTCAACGTCAATTCGCGCAGTCCTTCGCGGCTACCGGTGGATTGCGGCTTGACGTAAGGCCATAGCATGTCGTCCACCGTGGTGGCGTAGCGTCCTACGGGGCAACCATCCAAACGGTCGCTCAGGTTTTCCCACGGCCCGTGGGCATAGTAAGCCACATGGCTCAGCGTGGAGTCGATGCCGCACACCAGGCCGGCGCGGCGCAAGTTGGGCGTCTGGGGCGAGAAGGTGGCTTTTACGTCCATCACGCCTGCCGGATAGAAGGTATATATAATATGTGTGCCGCACAACGAACCTCCGCGCGTAGTGGTGACAACGACATTGGCGCCGTCTTTCTCCACTTGGCAGGTTCCTTCGGCTTCCAATCCGTTTTCAACCTTTTCAAATTTGTCGTTTTCGATGTAGCGGTGGTTGTCATAGATGAATCCTTGTCCGGAAGCGATGACAGGCTGCCCTGCCATAGACAGCGAAGTGATGCGCCCGGTTTGACGGTCAAATATGGCCTCTACGTTTTCATTGCGGATAATGAGCTGCGTTTCCGTTTCGGCAATGTTCAGTTTGGGTTTGCGCTTGGAAGCGAAGGCGGGCATGGGGCCACGTGCAACTATTTCAAATTGCCGGGCAGCCACGCAATGTCCTGCCGGCGCCCATCGAGTGGCATCCTTCTGGCGCACTTCTACATTGAGCAGGATTTCCGTGCCTTCTTTTTTGGCTTTTTCCAAGTCTACGCCATGCAGTTTCAAGGTGACGGTGGTGGAGGCATCGGGTTCTACGCCTTCCAGCATCAGGCTGTCGGCAGGCATCAGGTGTCCGTCCTTTACAGCTTGCCACCGCAGGTAGAAGCCGTCCAACGTGATGAAGTCGTAGGTGTTTTGGAGTTTGATCAAAGATTCGTCCATTCCTTCGGCTGTGCCGGCATAACTGAACTTGACGAACTGATGGGCGGCTTTCACTTCTTTCAGCTTGGGCGATTCCTCGCGGGTGGGCAGCAAGATTCCGTTGGAGCAGAAGTTGCCTTGATGGGGGCCTGGATAGTCATAACCTGTGTGCAGGCGGTAGATGCCTTGCTTCATTTCCTGCGGGTCGTAGATGGCTTGGTCTACCCAGTCCCAAATGGCGCCGCCGATAGTAGACGAACTGTTTTCGATGCTTTCCCAATATTCGCTCAGGTTGCCGATGGCATTACCCATGGCATGGGCATATTCGCAGATGAACATAGGTTTGTCGAAGCTATTGACATACTTGTCCATCCACTTCATGTTGGGATACATTTTGCTGTACAGGTCGCTGAAGCGGTTGCCGCCATATTCTTTACCGTCGCGGGTCCCTTCGTAGTGCACGGGGCGATTGTCCAGCTTCTTGGCCGCATCATAGCAGGCCTGGAAATTGCTGCCGCCGCCGGCTTCGTTGCCCAAGCTCCAGAAGATGACGCTGGGGTGGTTGCGGTCGCGCAGTACCATGCGGTCGATGCGATCTACGAACGAGGGTATCCATGAGGGCATATCGCTGATGCTTTGGTTGGCATGGTTTTCCAAGTCGGCTTCGTCCATGGTGTAGAGGCCGTAATAGTCGAACATGGCATACATCTTGGCGGCATTGGGGTAGTGGGATGTGCGAATGGTGTTGATGTTGTTCTGTTTCATCAAAAGGACATCGCGCAACATGGATTCGGTGGTGACAGCACGACCGTATATCGGATGCGTATCATGGCGATTGACTCCTTTGAAGAAGACACGTTGTCCGTTGATGTACACCAATGGACCGCGCACTTCTATCTCGCGGAACCCGTACTTGGTGGAGAAAGCCATCTCTTCCTGTCCGTTTTCGCTTTGGACAATACGCACGTTGTAGAGGTTGGGCGTTTCGGCGGTCCAAAGTTGCAAACCGGTGAGGTTGAACGAAACATTGGCTTTTACTTCCTTTTGTTCGGACGTGTAGTCGGCTTTCAGTGTTTTTTCGGTCAGCAGCTTGCCGTCCGGGGTGTATAATCTGACGGCTATATCCTTGGTCCCGCTCAAGCCGTCCCGGTTGTCTAGGGTCAGGGCAATGTTCATCCTCCCGTTTTGGTAGCCCGATGCCGCGTCTAGTTTGGAAGTGATGTAATGGTCGCGCACGGCAGCTTTGGGCGTATTATATAGATATACGTCGCGGAAGATACCACTCATACGGAACATGTCTTGGCATTCCAGGTAAGAGCCGTCGCACCAGCGGAATACTTGCACGGCCAAGCGATTGCGGCCGGCGCGCAAGTATGGGGTCAGGTCGAATTCGGCCACGTTGTTCGAGCCTTGCGAATAGCCCACGTATTGTCCGTTCAGATAGACGAAGGCCGCGCTGTAGATACCGCCAAAATGGATGAACGTGCGTCGTGCTTCCCAACCTTTGGGCAAGTCGAAGAAACGCACGTAAGAGCCTACGGGGTTGATGCCATAATTTTCTCCGTTGTTGTTGAAACCCCGGCGCGCGTTGATGAAGGGCGGGGTATTGGCGTGCGGATATTCCACGTTGTCATAGATGGGGTGGTCATAACCCTGCATTTCCCAGTTGGAAGGAACGGGTATTTTGTCCCAGCCGCTTACGTCGTAGTCTTCCTTGTAGAAGTCCAACGGGCGTTGCGAGGGTTCGGATACCAGTTGGAAAGACCATTCGCCGTTCAGCAGCTGGTAGCGCGAGCTGTGTACATCGGTCCACGGCGTGGCGTAGTATTCCTTATCGGCCAACATTTCTTGCTCTGATGCATAGGGCATGTAGGTGGCATGTCCGGGTTCTTTGTTCTCGGCGAAGATGGTTTCGTTCTCCCAATAGTTTTTGGAGCGGTCTGCCATCATTTGTTCTGCCTCGACCGGCATGAGCATGGGGCTTGCCTTGATGAGGAAAAGGGTTTCTTGTTCATTGCTCACTTGATCCGCAGGTTTCAAAGACAGATTGCCTGTCGCATCGCAAGTCAGTATTAAACTCATGCGGTTGCTGGGGATAAGTTGATAGGATTTTCCTTTTTGCCGGATAGTCCAAAGTTGGGATTCGTCCGAACCGTTGTTTTCAGTAATGCCCGCCGTATTGTCGGACGTGGCATTGATGGCTTTGTTCTCGAAAGGGGTGATGAAGCGAAAACTGCCGGACAAGTCGGTAATGCTCCATTGCTGCAGTTGGTCTTGGCCGTCAAGCGGTAGCAGGACGGCTTGTGTGGTGCCGCTCTTGTAGCCAATGGCTTGCTTGCTCTGTCCGATGGGCACGATGTTGTATAGCTTGTCTTTGGCGAACTTCACTTGTGCCTGCATTGTGCTGACAACGCATGTCAGCAGGCAAAGGAGTAAGAAGGAGATTCTTTTCATTTTGTTGGGATTTGAATGATAAACAGAAGCCCCTTCCCAAATCTGCCCTGGATATAGCTAGGAAGAAGGGGAGGGGCTATACTTCTTATTATTATTCGACGGTCACGCCGATTTCGTTTGCACTGACGGTGGCAGGCTGGTCCGTCGTAGTTTTAGCATCCAGCTTGATGAAGCGGGCTTTCACGGCCTTATCCAGCGTAATCGTCTGAGGCACGGGATTGTGCATGATGTTGCTAAATTCGCCTGCGGTGGACACTTCTGTCCATTGCTCTCCGTCCATGCTGATGCTGAAGGTGTATTTGAAAGCCATGGTCGGTTTGGCTTCGCCGTTCAGCGGGGCATAGGTAAAGGCTTTCAGTGTCACGGCCTTGCCTAAGTCGATGGTCAACGGTTGTTCGGCGGTCACTTTCCACGTTTCGCGCGGCAGGTTATTCCATTGGGCTTCGTCTTGCGTTTCGGCCAACGGAGCGGCGTAGTAAGCTGCTACGTTGCTAATGTTGGCTTTCAGACGGGTGGAAAGCAATTTGACGCGCAGTTGGGTGGCATTGGCTTCGGGGAAGCGGAGGATGCGTTTGTAGCCCACGGTAGTGCCTTTGCCCAAGGATTGCCATTGTCCGTCTACCAAGCCTTCCACTTCAAACTCCTCGACGCGCTGGCCCTTGCTGAGGTCTTCTTGCAGCACAACGAGGTTGACGGGCGAGCCTTCTTTCAGCGTGTATTCGCGGCTTTCGCCTCCGGCTGCCGTCCACAGCGTTTGACCGTCCGTCACGAGGTTGTCGGCAAAGGCGCGGTTGCGGTAATCGGCAAATTCTTTCAAGCGTTTTACATCGTTCTCGTGGATGAGGCCGCGGCGGTCGGGCGGGATGTTCAGCAAGAGGACGGAGTTATAGCCCACGGATTGGTAATAGATGTCCATCAGGTGCTTCAGGCTCTTTACTTGGTCGTTTTGATTGTCGTGGTAGAACCATCCCGGACGGATGGATACGTCTACTTCAGAGGGATACCAGAACAATTCATTGGCTTTGGCCAAGACTTCGCGGCTGCCCAAGTCTTTTGAAGTAGAACCTACGCCCAAAGCAGTGTTTACGCTGTCCGAACGGGTATAGATGCCTGGCGCCAGCACGGTGGCGCTCCATTCGGTTTCGCGTCCCAGGCCGCGTTCGTTGCCTACCCAACGCACATCGTCGCCCATGATGGCCATGACGGCTTTAGGTTGCAGGGTTTGGATGGTCTTGTAGAAGGCGTCCCAATCATAGATTTGCTTCTTGCCATTGGGGCCTTCGGCGTTAGCGCCGTCAAACCAGACTTCGTGCACTTCGCCATAATTGGTCAGCAATTCAGTCAGCTGGTCGATGAAGAATTGGTTGTAGCGGGGCGAGTCGCCATAGCTTTCGGCGTTGCGGTCCCATGGAGAGAGGTAAACGCCGAACTTCATGTCATACTTAGTACAAGCGTCGCGCAACTCTTTCACCACGTCGCCCTTTCCGTCTTTCCACGGCGAAGAGGCCACGCTGTGCTTAGTGGTCTTGGTGGGCCAGAGGCAGAAACCGTCGTGGTGTTTGGCCGTCAGGATAACCATCCGGAAACCGGCTTCCTTGAGCGAGCGCACCCATTGTTCAGCGTCCAATTCGGTAGGATTGAACAAGGCGGGATCTTCGGTGCCATCGCCCCATTCGCGGTCGGTAAAGGTGTTGATGCCGAAGTGCAGGAAGGCTGTCAACTCCATTTGTTGCCACTCCATCTGTTGAGGGGTGGGGACAAGGCGGGCGGCCATGTCTACTTTCTGCTCCAACGTGGCTCCTTCGGGGAAGGTCACATGCTTTACGTAGTATTCTTCGCTTTTTTGCGAACAACCTGTCAGCGAGGCGGCAGCCAACAAGCAGGCTGCTGCCATTAGTTGATTAACTCTTTTCATGGTTTCTCATTTGAATGAAACATATAAATAAAAAATCTTCTTGGGGATTCCAAGCACATATTCTGTGCAAAGATAGGATTTCCCAAGAAGATTTCCAATTTATGAGGACAGATTACGACGTGTAAGTCGAAAAAAATCCTTTTATAGGCGCTGTTGTTCCTTGGATGCAGTCGGAGATGCCGGCGCGGCTGCGAAGGTCTTGCTTTAATGGCGCGCTTATTGATGCTCTGCGGTCGTCCGCCTCGTCCGCCTCGTCTGCGTGCTGTGGGAAGGGTACGCGCAAACGGATATTTTATCAATAATTTTAATCTATAATAAAATTCATTATTTCTTATAATAAGAAATTATCTTTCCTGACAAAATGCGGTCTTTTCGCTGTCGAATCCGGCTTTTCGCATTTTCCGCCCCGCAGGGAAACGGAAGCCTTAAGGATGACTGTCTACCTGTTTAAAACCTTGAAAATGCAGGAAATCGGCTAATTTTCGCCTTCAAATTCGTTATCCCTTCGTTACCCCTCCTATTCCCCTCCTATTCCTCTCCTATTTCTCGCCTATCTTGGGCTTATTTAGAAGCGGCGATTTGTATGTCCGGCGACTGTCTTGGAAGAAATCGGAAAGAATCGCATGTAAATTATTTATAATATGCAAATAGAATTGTTCGTTTTTAGGATAGTGCGGATTGGGCGTATGATTCCCCTTCGGAGCCTGTTTGGATTCAGTGTTACGTTGGAACTGTTGAAAGGAAACCTGCGCCTGAAAAGGTTGAAAATCGGAGAGAGGGAAATCCGCTTGAAAGAGGATTCATGGATGCCCGGAGACCGTCGGACGTTCGGCCTGTAGTCTCCGGGCAAGTGTCGATAAAACGGGGTTCATCGTATGATGACCTCGTCAATATATACTCGGGAGGGCTGTCCTGGGCGCACATGGTCGGCGGGACAGTTGCCGGGCGTTTCCATGGTCAGGCGGACGTAGCGCGCATGGGCGCCAGGCATTTGCACGGTCAGGTCTTCCGCAAAGCTGCCTTCCTTGAAAATATCCGCATCCGTATATTCCAATCGCCCGGCTTCCTTGAAGGCGCGGTTGTCGTCAGACACTTCCACTATGAAGCGGCGTGGCTTGTGCGCCCCCATGCCGTAGTTGGTAAGGCATCCTACCGTGCATTGGCTGATGTCGGAAGGTTGCTGCAGGTCGATTGTAAGGGAAAAGTCTTTGCCATATTCGCCGGTGTACCACTCGAAGTCTGTCAGCTTCAAACTTCCGCGCAGGCCGTTCACGATGATTTGGGCGGATGTCGGTCCATCGGCCAGGGGTTTGGCTGTAGCGAGGTTCCAGGCAAGTGGCAATTCGAGGACTTGTCCTTGTTGCTTTCCGTTGGCAAAGGTGGCTGCTTTTAAGATTACGTCTTTGTCAAACATCAGATGCCCGGTGTAGACGGTGGATTTCCCGTCGGGTTGACTGCCGTCTGTGGTGTATCTGATTTCCACATCCGGGCGTTCGCATGTCAAGTCCACTTCTAGACGTCCGTCTGCCGTAGGCGACACCGTGTGCTGGATGTTGAACATCGAGCGGGCGGTGACGATGCCCATTGCTTTCAGATGCGCCAAGTAGTTGTCCAATCCTTTTAGGAAAGATGCCCAATCTTTGTGGCCTTTGGGCGACCAAGCGGTTTCGGCCAAAGCCGCCAAGCGGGGGAAGGTGAGGTAGAATACGTCTTCGGGCTTGTTGCAGAATTCTGTCCACAAACAGGCTTGCATACCCATCAGAAGCGGTTCGTATTCAGGTTCCCAATCCGCTTGCACCGGCTCGTAGTCGTAAACGTCTTTCAATGTATTGTTGCCGAAGTAGGTGAGCGGCTCGAACCATTGCGGTCCTTGATAGCGGATGAGGTAGAGGATGCGTGCCGGCGCCATGATGAACCGGTGGCCTTGCGCGGCGGCTTTCAGGGCGGCGTTGCCGAAACCTTGCCAACCCAGTATGATGGATTCGTCGGGCAACTGGCTGTTGGTCAGTTCATCCCAGCCAATGACTTCCTTGCCATGGCTGCGCACGTAGTCGGCCATGCGCCCCATGAAGTAGCCTTGCAAGGCTTCTTCGTCGGACAGGCGTTCGCGCCGGATGCGGGCTTGGCACAGCGGACATTCGCGCCAATGGGTCTTGCGGGCTTCGTCGCCTCCCAAGTGGACGTAACGCGAGGGGAAGAGCGCCATTACCTCGTCCAGCACGTCTTCCAGAAAACTGTAAGTGCGGTCGTTTCCTGCACAGAAGATGATGTCGGAGTTGGCTCCTCCCAAGCCGGGGAGGACGCCGATGAAGTCTTTCACCACCGGGCAGGCATATTCGGGATAGGAAGCCAGCGCGGCGTTGGAGTGGGCAGGGATGTCAATTTCAGGGATGACTTCTATCTGCCGGTCGGCGGCGTAGCGGATGATTTCCTTCATTTCTTCCTGCGTGTAGAATCCGCCCTGCGTGGTAGGTTCGCCCGGTTTGGGGTTGCGCCTTTCGGGGAAGGGGCGGTCGCCTCTGTCCACGCGCCACGCGCCCACTTCGGTCAGGCGCGGATATTTCTTGATTTCCAGCCTCCAGCCGTTGTCATCCGTCAGGTGGAGGTGCAGGCGGTTGATTTTCAGCATGGCGATGCAATCTATCAGGCGCAACACGTCTTCCTTGGGCAGGAAGTAGCGCGCTACGTCCAGCATGTAGCCTCGGTAGCCGAAGCGGGGATTGTCCGCAATGCGCCCGGCAGGTACGGCCCAGGGCTCGCCTGTCTGCGTGCCGCCTTCGATGGCCGGCGGAAGCATCAGGCGCAGGCTTTGCAAGGCGTAGAAGAATCCGCGCGTGTCCGCTGCCCTCACGTCGATGCGTGTCGGAGTGATGTCCAGTTCGTAGGCTTCGGCTTTCAGGGTGGTATCGGGGTGGAAAACGAGGTCGCCTTCTTTGCTCACGCTTACCGAAGGATTGAGGCCGTCTTTGCGAGACAAAAGGGCGGCAAAGTCCTCGGCGAGCGCCCGCTCTGCTTCGCTGGGGATGGCCAGCACGATGTCTCCTTGGAAGCGGAAGGCGCCCTCGCCTTGTTCGCTTAAGACGGGTTGGGGAACTAAAGTGACTTCGGACGGGGCGCTGCCCGTGCAGGCAGACAAGGTTAGCGCGAGGCCCAGCACGCTGGCTGCAAGCCGTTGGCGAATTTTGACAGGATGAATCATCTTCATGATAAATATTAATGGTATTAAGGGGTTGCATGTCGCGTGTCTTGCACGCATGAGCGCAAAGTTAATCATTTGGGGCTGATTTCTCATGTTTCTTGGAAAGGAATGTCCTTAAAAAAGTGTTTTTTGCCGGTTATGTGGAAAAATTTGGCCTATATCGGCGGAGACTATTTGCTCGTTTCGGCGAAAAGCTGTACTTTTGCTCTCCTTATAGCAATATAGCAAGGAGAGTAGAATCAATGACCGTTTCTAAGACAAGAGCCAAGTTGGTGGACGTTGCCCGTCAATTGTTCGCGAAGATGGGGGTGGAGAATACTACCATGAACGATATTGCCGTGGCCTCGCAGAAAGGGCGGCGGACGCTCTACACTTACTTCAAGAGCAAGGAAGACATCTACTTGGCCGTGGTCGAGACGGAATTGGACATCTTGTCGGACACCATGAAGCGCGTGTCGGAGAAAGCCATTTCGGCCGACGAGAAGCTGATGGAGATGATTTACACCCACTTGGACACGGTGAAGGAGGTGGTCTACCGCAACGGCACGCTCCGCGCCGACTTCTTCCGCGACACGTGGCGGGTGGAGGCCGTGCGCAAGCGTTTCGATGCCAAGGAGGTCTCTCTTTTCAAGGAAGTCTTGCGCGAGGGGATGGAGAAAGGCATCTTCCGCATCGACGATTTGGATATGACGGCCGAAATCTTGTATTATTGCATCCGGGGCATCGAAGCGCCTTACATCCGTGGGCATGTCGGTTCGGACTTGGACGACGGCACCTTGGATGTCTATGTGCGCCGCTTGGTGCTCCGGGCGTTAGGAATGAATTTATGATTAACCATTAATAATTAAGAAAGAACTATGGGATTATTAGACGGAAAAGTTGCCATCGTGACGGGCGCAGCCCGTGGCATCGGCAAGGCTATTGCGTTGAAGTTTGCTTCGGAAGGAGCCAACGTGGCATTTACGGACTTGATAATTGACGAAAATGCCCAGCAGACAGAAAAAGAAATTGCCGCTCTTGGCGTCAAGGCCAAAGGTTACGCATCGAACGCGGCCAACTTCGAGGATACGGCCAAGGTGGTGGAGCAGATTCACGCCGACTTCGGCCGCATCGACATTTTGGTGAACAATGCCGGCATCACGCGCGACGGCTTGATGATGCGCATGAGCGAACAACAATGGGACATGGTGCTGAACGTGAACTTGAAATCCGCTTTCAACTTCATCCACGCTTGCACCCCCATCATGATGCGCCAGCGTAGCGGCAGCATCATCAACATGGCCTCCGTGGTAGGCGTGCACGGCAATGCCGGACAATCCAACTACGCTGCTTCCAAGGCCGGCCTGATTGCTTTGGCCAAGTCCATCGCCCAAGAACTGGGTTCGCGCGGCATTCGTGCCAACGCCATTGCTCCGGGCTTCATCATCACAGCCATGACAGACGCCCTCTCCGACGAGGTGAAAGCCGAATGGGCCAAGCGTATTCCTCTGCGTCGTGGCGGCACGCCCGAAGATGTGGCCAACATCGCCACCTTCCTCGCATCGGACATGTCTTCCTACGTTTCCGGACAGGTCATCCAAGTGGACGGCGGCATGAATATGTAACTTCCTCCCTATGACTGTTCTTTACGAAGACAATCACATTATTATCGTCAACAAGACCGCTTCCGAGATTGTCCAGGGAGACAAGACGGGCGACACGCCTCTTTCGGAGATTGTGAAGCAATACCTGAAGGAGAAGTATGCCAAGCCCGGCAATGTCTTCATCGGTGTCACCCACCGGCTGGACCGCCCCGTCAGCGGTCTTGTTGTGTTTGCCAAGACTAGTAAGGCTTTGTCCCGCCTGAATGAAATGTTCAAGGGCAGCGACGTGAAGAAGACCTACTGGGCCGTGGTGAAAGAACGCCCGCCCAAGGATGAGGACGAGCTGGTGCATTACTTGGTGCGCAACGAGAAGCAGAACAAAAGTTACGCCTACGACACGGAGCGCCCCGGCAGCAAAAAGGCGATCCTGCACTACCGTCTCATCGGATGTTCGCAGAATTACTATCTGCTGGAAGTGGATCTCAAGACGGGCCGCCACCACCAGATACGTTGTCAACTGGCCAAGATAGGCTGCCCCATCAAAGGAGATTTGAAGTATGGTTCCCCACGCTCCAATCCCGATGGGAGCATCTGTCTGCACGCCCGCCGCATCCGATTCGTTCATCCCGTATCCAAGAAGCAGATAGACGTGGTGGCCCCTCTGCCGCCCGGCAACCTGTGGAATGCTTTTGAACCTTTAACAACCGATTTACCCCAATGAAAAAGATTATCCTTGCGTCAGCCCTGTTGCTGTTGGGTTTGACCGCCCGTTCACAAGAGAAAGTGACGGAATTTGAAATGGCTCCGGCTCTCACGGTGCGGATGCCTCTGCAAGGCGATAGCATCAACCAGAAAGGTGAAAAGTTTGGTGCCGCCGAGTTATTGAAAACGAACATCCCCTTGGATTTTGAAGGAGCCGGGCGCATCTCGGCCGATACTGCCGGATACATCACGGTGGACAAGCCCGAAGCAGACAACCTTCTTTACGTCTTTTCCACCCGTATGCGTGCCGAGCGTTTCCTGAAAGGCAAGCTGAAAGTGACGTCGCCTGCCCGCTTCGAGGTCTTTGTCAATGGCGAATCCAAGCGTGCTAAGACTACGGCCGAAGACAGCCTCCAGCAAGTGCAGCCCGTGGTGATTGACTTGCGCTTGGAGCCGGAAGCCGATTATGAAGTGGCCATCAAATTGCTTGCTGCTTCCGAGGACAAGGCGCAACCCGTGCTGAAGTGCGAATGGGAGGCAAATAAAGACTTCTCCGACATTGACTGCCGCATCTCACCCGACCTGAAACGCCGCCTTTCGCTGTACGACACCAACTTCGGCCGCCGCGTGGCTTCTGTTTCCCTCTCGCCCGACGGCAAATACCTGTTGACCCAATATAGCGATTACTATGATTTGAAGCGTGCCCGCACCCACACCGAACTGACAGAGGTAAAGACGGGGCGTGTCCTGCTGCCCAATGTCCATGAAGGCATGCGCTGGATGTCTAAAGGCAGCCGCCTGTACTACACCGTGACCGGCCGCGAGGGCAATGACCTCCTCATCTACGACCCTGCCACGGGCCAGGAAACTGTGGTACGTCGCGACATCCCCGCAGGTTACTTTGCTTGGTCGCCCAACGAGGACTACCTTATTTATACTAAGACGGCCGAGGGTGAGAAAGTTGCCGGCCCGTTGAAGCGTTTGCTGCATCCCGACGACCGCATCCCCGGCTCGCGCAACCGCTATTACTTGGAGAAGTATGACTTGGCCACTGGCCTGTCCGAACGATTGACCTACGGCAGCAACAGCGTCTATCTGAACGACATCTCCCCCGATGGCTCCAAGTTGCTTTGCACCGCCCACAAACCCAACATAACGAAGTGCCCCTTCTCTTTGACTTCCGTTTTTCAGCTCGACTTGGCCACGTTGCAGGCTGATACGTTGGTGAAGTGGGACGCTTATGTCAACGGGGCATCCTATTCGCCCGACGGCACTCAGTTGCTTCTGACGGGCAGTCCTTCGGCCTTCGGAGGCATCGGCAAGAATTGCGGTGACCTGCCCATCGCCAACGACTTTGACGTGCAAGCCTTCCTCATGGACTTGGCCACGAAGGAAGTGACGCCCATCACCCGCGATTTCAATCCCACCATCATCAATGGTTCGTGGAATCGCGCCGATGGCTGCATCTACTTCAATACCACCGACAAGGACTGCCAGCACATCTACCGCTACGACCCCAAGAAAGCCACGTTCGTGATGTTGGAGCTGGCCGAGGATGTTGTCAACAACTTCTCCGTGCCCGACGACAACGCTTCGCTGATGGCTTATGTAGGCAGCGGCAGCACCAGTGCCGGCGTGGCCTATTTGTACGACCGCAAGAAAGGGAAGTCCACCCTGCTGGCCAATCCCATGAAAGAGTCTTTGGACGAAATAGAGTGGGGCAAGATGCAACCTTGGAACTTCACTGCGGCAGACGGCACGCTGATTGAAGGCATGATGTGTTTGCCGCCTTCGTTCGACCCGCAAAAGAAGTACCCCCTCATTGTCTACTACTACGGAGGCACCACGCCTACCACGCGCGGCATGATGAATCCGTATAGCGCGCAATTGTTTGCCTCGCGCGACTATGTGGTCTACGTTGTCAATCCCAGCGGTGCCATCGGCTATGGGCAGGAGTTCTCCGCGCGCCACGTCAATGCTTGGGGCGACCGGACAGCCGACGAGATTATCGAAGGTACGAAGAAATTCTGCGAGGCTCATCCGTTTGTGGATGCCAAGCGCATCGGTTGCCTGGGCGCGTCCTACGGAGGCTTCATGACCATGTATCTCCAGACGAAGACCGACCTCTTTGCCGCAGCTGCCTCGCACGCAGGCATCAGCAACGTGACCAGCTATTGGGGCGAGGGTTATTGGGGCTATTCCTACAACGCCGTGGCCGCTGCCGAGAGCTATCCGTGGAGTAATCCCGAACTCTTCACCAAGCACGGCGCCTTGTTCAATGCGGACAAAATCAAGACGCCGCTCCTTTTGTTGCACGGCACGGTGGACACCAACGTCCCCATCGGCGAGAGCATCCAGCTCTACAATGCCCTGAAGATTCTGGGCAAACCCGTGGAGTTCATCACCGTGGATGGAGAGAACCACTTCATCAGCGACTACGAGAAGCGCGTCCTTTGGCACAACTCCATCATGGCATGGTTTGCCCGCTGGCTTCAGGACAGCCCCGCATGGTGGAATGACCTCTATCCGGATCGTCATTGGTAAGCCTTTGCGCGAAGATGCAAAAAAAGCCGTTCCCCAGAATAGACAAGGAGGGAACGGCTTTTTTCGTGTTAGCGTGCTTACTCTTCTTCGGCTCTCTCGCAACCTGCGTCCGGTCGCTTGTTTTTAGTCCCTCCCCTTGGCCGCCGGCGTTGCCGTCGCGCGGACTCAGGAAGGGACCACCACAAACAAACATAAACAGGACTGCTACTAATACTAACTCCTTTGGTTTAACTCATTTATTCTTCGTGCTTGTTATATGTTAGATTAGCGTTAGGTATAGGTTTTACCTATTTATCATTAATACTCTTTCAAATACCGTGCCACGTTTCCCGGCCGAAGGTTCTTCGGAGAAACGGGGAAAGTTGCGCGAAAGAAGCTCCAAAGTACGGGGAAAAAACGCCAATGTTTTGGATAAAGTTCAAACTTAGGCTGCGTTTATATAAACTTAGGTTACGTTTTTATAAACTTACGGTGCGTTTTTATAAACGTAGCCTAAGTTTAAACTTTGTCAGCGGGCTTGGCAAGTTTTTCCGGCGGCTTTGGACATTTTTCCGGCGGCTTTGGGCGTTCTTTTGACGGATAAAAAAAGAAAAAGCCGCTCGACAAGGGGCGGCTTTCCGTTGGGGAAGGGTGTGGAATGTGTGTGGCGGGACTGTGGATTTATTCCCCAATCCCGCGTCAGGCGTCTATGCCATACAACTTCAACTTATTGTACAGCGTCTTGCGGTCGATGCCCAGCAGTTGGGCGGCGCGGCTCTTGTTGCGGCCCGTTTGACGCAGGGCTTCCAAGATGTGTTGCTTTTCCGTCTCTTCGTTGCGCAGGGGCAGGGCGGCGATGGAGGTTCCGGTTTCGGGCAAGTCGCTTAGTTCGGCAGGCGTTATGAATTTCCCGGTGGCCAACAAGGTGGCCCGGCGGATGGCGTTCTTCATTTGGCGCAGGTTGCCCGGCCAGGCGTAGTCCAGCAGTAGGCGGCAAGCGCGGTCGTCGAAGCCCACCAGTTGCTTGTCCATCTCGCGGTTGGCTTGGTCCAAGAAGAAGTTGGCGAAGAGCAGGATGTCCTCGCGCCGATCTTTCAACGGGGGGATGCGGAGGGTGAACTCGTTGAGGCGGTGATAGAGGTCTTCGCGGAAAGCGCCTTTTTCGATGGCCTGCTCCAGGTTCTCGTTGGTGGCGGAAATCAATCGCACGTCCACTGGAATTTCCTTGCCCGAGCCGACGGGCCGTATCTTCCGCTCCTGGAGGGCGCGTAGCAGTTGTATCTGTACTTCATAGCCCAGGTTGCCTATTTCGTCCAAGAAGATGGTGCCGCCGTTGGCTTCGACGAAGGCGCCTGTCTTGTCGGCCAAGGCGCCTGTAAAGGCTCCTTTCACATGACCGAAAAACTCGGACGCTGCCAGTTCCTTGGGGATGGAGCCGCAATCGATGGCCACGAACGGGTGGTTGGCGCGCTTGCTGAGCTGGTGGATGCGGTGGGCCACGTATTCCTTGCCTGTCCCGCTGGCGCCGTTGATGAGGACGGCCATGTTGGTGGGAGCCACCAGGCGGACGTAGTTGTAGAGTTGGCGCGCCGCGTCGCTTTCTCCTTCCAGAAAGTCGGATGCCGGGGAGGGCGCGGTTGGTGTCGCTTGCGGGCGGGCGGTTTGCAAGGCTTCCTGTATCTTTTTCAGCAGTTCGGCGGGGTTCACGGGCTTGGCCACGTAGTCGCGGGCGCCCAATTTCATGGCCTGTACGGCGGACTGTATGTCGGCATAACCCGTCATGATGATGAGGGGGACGGGCAAGTCGCGTTCGGCCAACCAGCGCAACAAGTCCGTGCCGTCGCGGTCCGGCAAGCGCAGGTCGGAGAGAATCAAATCCACGTTTTCAGCCTCGATATACTTTTGCGCGCGGGCTATGTTACTGGCCGAAGCCACGTTAAATCCCTGTTTGCCCAGCCACGTTTTCAGCATCATGGCGTAGGTGATGTCGTCTTCAACGATTAAAATGGAGGTCATGGGCATCTCTTTAGTTTTCTTTTGCCAACAAAGGTAAGCGGTTTTGTCTGAAAGTCGTATATTTGCAAACTTAAATTAAACAAAAAGGAAAATGAAACGAAACATCATTGTCATACTAACCCTGCTGCTGGCCTGTGGACTAGTCGCCTGCGGGCCGGGAGCCAACAAACGAGGAAAAATGGAGAAAGAAACCAAACTGAGAATCGAGACATCGGCGGGCAACATTGTGGTGAAGCTCTACAACGAGACGCCGAAGCACCGCGACAACTTCATCAAACTGGCCAAGGAAGGCACCTACGACGGCACGCTGTTCCACCGCGTCATCAAAGACTTCATGATTCAGGCCGGCGACCCGCAGAGCAAGAATGCCCCCAAAGGCACGCCGCTGGGGACGGGCGATGTGGGCTATACCATTCCGGCGGAATTTGTCTATCCTCAATATTTCCACAAGCGCGGCGCGCTCTCTGCCGCCCGCCAGGGGGATAACGTCAATCCGGAGAAAGCATCGTCGGGATGCCAGTTCTACATCGTCACGGGCAAAGTCTATACTCCCGCTTCGTTGGAGAACATGCAGGAGCAAATCAATCAAATGCGCCTGCAAAGTGTCTTTAATGCCTTGGCGCAGAAACATCTGAAGGAGATCTACAAGATGCGCCGCGCAGGCGACCAAGACGGCCTGATGCAGCTGCAGGACGAACTGTTGGAACAGGCCGAGCAAGAGATGGCCGGCAAGCCCCGCTTTGAATTCACGCCCGAACAGGCGCAGGCTTACACCACCGTCGGCGGGACGCCTCACTTGGATGGCGAATACACTGTGTTTGGCGAAGTGCTGGAAGGCATGGACGTGGTGGACAAAATCCAGCGCGTCAAGACCGACCGCAACGACCGTCCGGAAGAGAATGTCGTTATCAATAAAGTGAGCGTCATTGAAGATTAACCGCTACATACTGGAGAACGGCCTGCGGGTGGTGCACCACGAGGATACCGCTACGCAGATGGTGGCGTTGAACATTGTCTACGATGTCGGGGCGCGCGACGAGCATCCCGACCACACAGGCTTTGCCCACCTCTTCGAGCACTTGATGTTCGGCGGTTCGGCGCACATCCCCGACTATGACACGCCCCTGCAATTGGCCGGCGGCGAAAACAATGCATGGACCAACAACGACATTACCAACTACTATCTGACGGTCCCTGCCGCCAATGCCGAGATAGGTTTCTGGCTGGAGTCTGACCGAATGTTCGAGTTGGCCTTCAGTCAGCACAGTTTGGACGTGCAGCGGGGCGTGGTGATGGAAGAGTTTCGCCAGCGTTGCCTCAATCAACCTTACGGCGACGTGGGGCATTTGATTCGCCCGCTGGCCTACCGGGTGCACCCCTATCGTTGGCCTACCATCGGCAAGGAACTTTCGCACATCGCCCAAGCCACATTGGACGAGGTAAAGGACTTCTTTTACCGTCACTATGCGCCCAATAATGCCGTGTTGGCTGTCACGGGGCGTTTGTCGTGGGACGATACCCGCCGTTTGGCCGACAAGTGGTTTGGCCCTATTCCCCGGCGTGCCGTTCCCTTGCGCTGCTTGCCCCAGGAGCCGGAACAGACCGAAGAACGTCGCTTGGTGGTGGAACGCCGCGTGCCGGTGGACGCACTCTACATGGCCTTCCACATTTGCGGGCGCGGCGAGGCGGATTATTATGTCTGCGATGCCCTGTCGGATGTCCTGAGCAACGGACGTTCCAGCCGTTTGACTCGATGCTTGGTGCTGGAGCGGAAGTTATTCTCGAACATTGATGCTTATGTGTCCGGTTCGCGCGATGCCGGTTTGCTGCATATCAGCGGAAGACTTTCAGCAGGCATCTCGTTGGAACAGGCTGAAGCCGCCGTTTGGGAGGAGTTGGAGCGTCTTGCGCAAGAGCCGGTAGGTGCATTGGAACTGGAGAAGGTGAAGAACAAGTTTGAGTCCACCCAAATCTTTGGCAACATCAATTATCTCAATGTGGCCACCAACTTGGCTTGGTTCGAGCTGACCGGCTGTGCGGAGGACATTGACCGAGAAGTGGAGCGTTACCGTGCCGTGACGCCTGCCCGCTTACAGGATGTTGCACGTCGTGTCTTTCGCCGGGCGAATGCCAGCATCATCCATTATAAGAGTATGTCCTAAGCGTTTATTTTTGCTATGAACAGACTGTTGCAAACATACGGCGCCCATTATCGCGCGCTTTTCACCTTGGGAATGCCCATCGTGGTGGGGCAATTGGGCGTCATCATCTTGGGCTTTGCCGACACGTTGATGATAGGCCACCACAGCACCATTGAATTGGGAGCCGCTTCGTTCGTCAATAACATGTTTAATCTCTGCATCATTTTCAGCACGGGGTTCAGCTATGGGTTAACGCCCGTAGTCGGTTCTTTCTTTGGCGGGCGGCGGTATGCCGAGGCTGGCTTGGCATTGCGTTGCAGCCTGGTGGCCAATACGTGGGTGGCTTTGCTTGAAATGGCCGTGATGACTGTGCTCTATTTCAACATCGGTCGTTTGGGTCAGCCGGACGAGTTGATACCACTCATCAAACCCTATTACTTGGTTCTGCTGGTGTCGTTGCTTTTTGTGATGTTATTTAATGCTTTTAAGCAGTTCACCGACGGGATTACGGAGACGCGGACGGCCATGTGGATTTTGTTGGGAGGCAATGCGTTGAATATCTTGGGCAATTATATCCTTATCAACGGCAAGTTGGGATTGCCCGAATTGGGTTTGCTGGGCGCCGGGCTGAGCACGTTGTTTTCCCGCATTATGATGGTGGTCGTCTTTGCATGGATTGTATGGCGTGCCCGCCGTTTCCGTCGCTATCGGGTGGGATTGTTGAGGCAGCGGTGGTCGGCTTCATTGTTCCGTCGGCTTAATGCATTGGGTTGGCCCGTCGGTTTACAGATGGGCATGGAGACAGCCTCGTTCAGCCTGAGCATCATTATGGTGGGATGGCTAGGCACTATTGCATTGGCTTCGCATCAGATCATGTTGACCATCTCGCAATTTACCTTTATGATGTTCTACG
Organism: uncultured Bacteroides sp.; assembly: GCA_944322365.1. Classification (GTDB taxonomy): domain Bacteria; phylum Bacteroidota; class Bacteroidia; order Bacteroidales; family Bacteroidaceae; genus Bacteroides. The sequence continues at coordinate 22,699 of CALUOW010000004.1, read as the reverse complement.
GAATGGGAGCGGCCGTGGCAGTGCGTGTCAGCAACTACCGTGGCGTAGGCGACACAGCCAACGTGCGGCGTTCCGCCTATGCCGGTTTTCACCTCATCCTGTTGATGGCGGTGGTGCTGTTATCCATTGTCTTTGCTTTTCGCTATTCGGTGGCCGGATGGTTTACGGACAGTGCCGAGGTGGCTATGTTGGTGCCGGCTTTGTTTCTGCCTTTCTTGATTTATCAGTTTGGCGACGGCCTCCAAATTACGTTTGCCAACGCTCTTCGCGGCATTTCGGATGTCAAGCCGATGATGTTCATTGCTTTTATCGCCTATTTCGTGGTGTCTTTGCCTTTGGGCTATTTGTTTGCTTTTGTGTTGGACGGAGGTTTGGTAGGCATCTGGATGGCTTTTCCTTTTGGGCTGACCACGGCGGGTGTGTTGTTTTGGCTACGTTTCCAGCAACAGACGCGGCATGATTCATTTCTGTCCCCTAAATAAAACTATAAGAATGAATAATGTGTCTCGGCTGAAAGTCATTGTGGGCTACACGGCGTTGCTGGCGATGTTGCTTTTCTCTCTTTATTTTGTACATAGAGAGATGAAGAGCCTGATGCGACCGGACGGACAGAGTTTGTTGTGGATGGACAGTCTCTCCACTTTGTTGGAGGAGAAAGATAAGAATACCATCCGCATCCTGCGCACGTTGGCCGAAGCCAACGACAGCCTTTTGTCCGGTACGGCCATCGAGCATATCCTTACCCTCCAGGACACCATGCCGGTGCGCCCTCGCGTGCAGCGGCGGGTGGTGCGGCACAGGGATACGTTGGTGACGCCTCCTGCCGAGAAGAAGGGCTTTTTCCGTCGTTTGCGCGATGCTTTTGTCCCCCCCAAGCACGATTCGGCCGTGCAGGTGAAAACTTCTGTGGAGTACACGGCCGATACGTTGCAGGAAGAATACGCCCCATTGGATACGTTGCAGGCACGCTTGCGGGCTGTGGTGGAGCACGAGCGGCAGGCCGATTCCCTTATCCGTCGTCGCAAACGTCGCCTTCAAGCCGTCAATGCGCAACTGACCGCCCGCATCGATACGTTGTTGAAGCATTACGAAGAAAACATCCTATTACAAGCACGGGCAGATGCCAGGCAGCGCGAGGAGTTGCGTCGCCGTTCGGCTTTCATCGTTGGAAGCATAGCAGTGGGCGGCGTGTTGCTGGCCGCCTTGTTCCTGCTGCTGATAGGGCGCGACATCACCCGCAGCAACCGTTACCGCCATGAATTGGAAGAAGCACGCCGCCGTGCCGAAGAACTTTTGGCAGTGCGCGAGCGTTTGATGCTGGCCATTACCCATGATTTCAAGGCACCGCTTGGATCTATCATGGGCTACGCCGATTTGTTGTCCCGCCTGACGGTGGACGAACGCCAACGTTTTTACTTGCATAATATGAAGACCTCCTCCGAACATTTGCTAAAGTTGGTGACCGATTTGCTGGACTTCCATCGCCTTGACTTGCACAAGATGGACATCCGCCGCATCCCTTTTCATCCCGCCCGGCTGTTGGAGGAAATCCGTGTCAGCTTCGAGCCGCTTACGGCTGCCAAGGGATTGGCCCTGCATTGCGATGTGGATTCCGAATTGCAAGGTACGTTTGTCAGCGACCCGTTGCGCCTGCGGCAGATTGTTACGAATTTGCTTTCCAACGCCGTCAAGTTTACTGATCAAGGAAGCATTACGCTTCGTGCCGCTTACGAAGGCAGCCGATTGGTGCTCTCTGTTTCCGACACGGGTCGTGGCATGAATCCCGCCGATTGCGAGCGTATTTTTCAAGAGTTTACCCGTCTGCCCGACGCGCAGGGCAAGGAAGGTTTTGGCCTGGGCTTATCCATTGTGAAGATGTTGGCGCAACTGTTGGGAGGTGTTGTCGACGTGTCGAGCGTGCCCGGACAAGGAAGTACCTTTACGCTCCGTTTGCCGCTGGACAAGGCCGCACAGGAAGCCTCCCGGAATCCGGTGGAAGAAGCCTCCGTCGTACAGGAAGAAACCGGTGGCGGGATGCACTTGGGGGCCATACCTTTGAAGAAAGTTCTCTTGATAGACGACGACCGCATCCAACTGACCCTGACTGCTGCCATGCTGGCGCAAAACGGCATTGAATCCGTTGCCTGCTTGCGGGTGGACGAACTGCTCGATGCCTTGCGCGCTGATGTTTTCGATGTCCTGCTAACCGACGTGCAGATGCCTGCCATCAACGGTTTCGAATTGGTGCAATTGCTTCGGGCTTCGGGCATTCCGCAGGCGCAGGCAGTGCCTGTAGTGGCCGTCACCGCCCGTAGCGACATGCAGCGTGAGGAGTTTACGTCCCATGGCTTCGCAGGCTGCCTGCACAAACCCTTCACAGTGCAGGAGTTGCTGGATGAACTATCCTCTTTGGGCGGTGTCCCCGTTGCTCGTCCAGCTGTGGTGACAGCACCGATTGCCGTCTCTTCTTCCTCAGTCGCCGACGAAGCAGCTGTCCCGGATTTCTCTGCCTTGACCGCCTATTCATCGGACGATCCTACGGCGGCACGCTCCATCTTGCAGAGTTTTGCCGAAGAAACCCGGCGAAATGCTGATTTGTTGCGCCGTGCGGTGGACGTGGCAGATGCAGACAGCCTTTCGGCCGTGGCGCACAAGATGATACCGCTCTTCACGCTGATAGGCACCACGCGACTGGTGTCGCTCTTGCGGCAGTTGGAAGCCGCCAAGGGGCAATCTTTCAGCGAAGAATTGAAGCAAATCGCCAATCAAGCCTTGGAAGGAGTGGAAAGCGTGAGGCGGGCGGCGGAAAATATATCCAAGGTTGAACCTGTAAATCCTCAGAAGCAATGAAAACTGTTTGTATCGGCCTGGGCTATCGTGGCAGGCAACTCTTCGGCCTTTTGCGCCGGATACCTTTTTTTCAATTGGCGGCTGTGGCCGATCCTAGCCTGGCGGATGAAGTTCTGCCTCCGGGCATCGCTTGCTATAATCGGGGCGAAGACGATTACCTCCGGATGCTGGCAGAGCAAAGGCCGGAATTGGTCGTCGTGGCCTCGCCATGGACTTTCCACGTGCAGCACGCCTTGCATAGCGTGAAGGCAGGCTGCCATGTCGCGCTGGAAATCAAAGGCGGACTAGCCGAGGGCGAATATGAGCCATTGTCGTTTGCCGTGAAGCAGACGGGCCGGCACGTCTTCCCGCTGGAAAATACCCTTTTCAAACGAGAGGTCATGGCTGTATGGAACATGGTGCGGCAAGGGGTGCTGGGCGAGGTGATCTATATGCGAGGCGGCTATCGTCACGACTTGCGCGATCTGCTTCTGGATGACGAAGGCCGTTTGGGCAACCGGGCAAATACGGAGAGCGTATGGCGTGCCCGCTTTTATCAAGAAACAAATGGGGATGTTTACCCCACGCACGGCTTGGCTCCTTTGTGCCTCATCGCGGGCATCAACCGTGTAGATCGTCTGGTGCGCCTCACTTCTTTTGCTTCTCGGTCGGCAGGGTTACTGCACCGCATCCGGCAGTTGGGCGGCGACGAGGCGGTCCGCATCGCGATGGGCGACGTGGTGGTCACGCAGTTGGAAACAGAGCGGGGCGTGCTGCTGTCGTTGACTCACGATACGACGTTGCCGCGCCCGCGTAGCTTGGATTTCGAGATACAAGGCACGCGCGGCATCTGGCAGGGCGATACTCGCCGCATCTACGTGGAAGGCGACAGCCCGACAGAACAATGGGAAGACGATGCTTCTTATGTCGGCCGCTACGAACACCCCTATTGGCGTCGCTGGGGATGCGAAGCGTTGGAGGCGGATCGTCATCATAAAGGCATGGACTATGTAATGCTGAAGGCGGTGGAAGAAGCCTTGTCCGGCGGCGAGCCTTATCCCGTGGCGGTGGATGATTTGGCGCAGTGGGCGGCAGTGACCCAGCTGTCGCAGCGTTCTATTGCCGAGAGGCGGACGGTGGACTTTGTTTGCTGAACCTATATAAGAACCCCTTGCAGGCGATATATCCTCCGCTTGCGGGCGATGTATGAGCCGCTTGCTGCTGATATATCCGCCGTTTGCGGGCGATATATGCGCCGCGAGCGGTTTTTTCTTTCCTGTCGGAAACATATCTAGAAAATAATCGTTTACTTTGTATCTCGTAAAGAAACGCAATGAATTTATGGCAGAAGAAGAATCTGTGAAAAATAAGAGACGACCTTGGCACCGGGCGGTGCTGTGGGTGCTGCTCACGCCGCTGACGTTGTTTGTCCTGCTGATGGTGCTACTCTACGTGCCGCCCGTGCAAGACTTCATCCGGCGGCAAGCTGTCTCCATCGCTTCCGAAAGCACGGGCTTGAAGATTAGCGTAGACCGCATTGGCCTGCGTTTCCCCTTGGACCTTGTGGTGGACGGCGTGCAGGTGCTGCAACCTGTGGACAGCCTTCGGGCGGCTCCATCGCACCGTCCAGACACTTTGTTGGCTTTGGGCAGCCTGCGAGTGCGCGTCCAGGCGTGGCCTTTGTTGCGTGGGCAGGTGGAGGTGGACGGGGTGACGCTGGAAGACGTTTCTGTCCGTTCTGCCGATTTGCTGGAGGGAATGCGTCTGGAAGGAACGCTGGGCCGCTTCTTCTTACGCAGCCACGGCGTGGACCTGAACAAGGAAAGCATCGTCTTGAATCAAGTGGAGTTGGAAGACACCCACTTGCGCCTTTCTTTGGCCGATACTACCGATACGGCGGATGCCGACACCGCTTCGATGTCTCTCCGTTGGAAAATATTGCTCCATACCCTGCAACTGAAGAATGTCTCTGTAGATATGCAGATGCCGTTGGATTCCCTTTCGCTCTTCGCCCGTGTGGGTAATGCCCGCATTGACGAGGCCGAAGCCGACTTGGGACACCAAATCTATGGCTGGCAGACATTTCAACTGACGGGTACCTCGTTGGCCTATGACACGGGAGGTCTGCCTCTTGATTCGGCGGCGACGCACATCGAAGGTTTTGATCCGTCGCACATAGCAGTGCACGATCTCCGCATAGGCATCGATTCAGTCCGCTATGCCGGGCGCGAGATGAATGCTGTCATTCGCGAGTTCTCCTTGAACGAGCGTTCCGGCTTGAGCATCTCTTCGCTGACCGGCCGCCTGATAGCTGACACGACGCAAATACGTATTCCGGGATTGAAGTTGCTGACATCCCACAGCGAGATGAACCTGACGGCGCAGACCTATTGGGAATTGATTAATATCCCTACGACCGGCCGTCTCAGCGCGCGTTTCGACGCCCGCATCGGCAAGCAGGACGTGCTGCTGTTGGCAGGCGGCTTGCCGGACAGTTTCAAAGAGGCGTATCCGTTTCATCCGCTCGTCATCCGCGCCGGAACGGAGGGCAACTTGAAGCAGATGCAAATCAGCCGTTTTTCCATTGACTTGCCTGGCGCATTCTCTCTGAATGGCGGTGGCGAACTATGGAATTTGACGGACAGCCTGACCCGCAGCGGCAGCATGGACCTAGAGATGCAGACGCTGGATCTGAATTTTCTGGCCGCGTTGGGCGGTGTGACGCCCGACGGGACTGTAGTCGTCCCGGACAGTATGCGCTTGGATGCCCGTTTGGCTTTGGACGGCAATGACTGCACGGCTTCGCTGGATCTGCGCGAGAGGAAAGGCACCCTCAACCTAATGGCTGCCTACAACTTAGGCGATGGACGCTATCAAGCTGATTTGTTGATTGACTCCTTGCAAGTGAACCACTTCCTCCCCAAGGATTCTTTATATGCTTTTTCGGCCAAACTATCCGCCCGGGGACAAGGCTTCGACCTGGCTTCGCCCCGAACCACGGCTCATGTGGATCTGACGATCGACCGTTTGCAATACGGGCATTGGGATGTCTCTAGCGTTGGATTGTTGGCCAATCTTCGGCAATCCGTGGCCACCGTGCAGTTGCATAGCGACAACGACCTCTTGCAGATGCAATTGGCGGGCGATTTGCGCTTGGATCGTAAATACATGGACGGCAAGCTGGACTTGAACGTGCGCGACGTCGATTTGCATACATTGGGTTTTGTGCCCCGGCCTTTGAAGCATCCGTTGGCTTTTGATTTGTCGGCCGAGGCGCGTCGGGATTCCATCAAACTGCATTTGGGCGCGGGCGACTTGGACTTTGACTTCAAAGCACGAAGTACATTGAAGCAGTTGCTGGAGAAATCGGACGTGTTTATGGCATTGCTGGCGCGACAGGTAGAAGACCGCCATTTGGACCATGCCGCTTTGCGCCGCGTCCTTCCCTCGGCAGGGATGCAACTGACGGCGGGGCACGACAATCCGGCAGGCTACATATTGGCGGCACAGGGCATGTCTTTCGACCGCTTGCGTTTGCAGTTTGGCTTCACGCCGGACTGGGGCATTAACGGACGCGCCGCCATAGAAGGATTCCGGACCGATTCGTTACGCTTGGACACGTTGTTTTTCGCCGTCCATCAGGACACGACGCGTATGCAACTGCAAGGCGGCGTCATCAACGGACCGAAAAATCCCCACTTCACTTTCCGTAGCACCGTGACGGGCGAGATACGCAACGATGATGCCGAGCTGACCTTGAACTTCACCGATGCCAAGGGGAAGACCGGCGTGCTGTTGGGCATCAATGCCCGGCCTTTGACCGAGGGTAACGGGCGGGGTAATGGCTTGCTATTCCGTCTTACGCCCGACGAACCGGTCATAGCCTACCGGAAGTTCCGTTTCAAAGAGGGGCGTAACAGCCTCTACCTGCATAAGAATATGCGTGTCTATGCCAATATAGATATGGATGGAGGCGACGGCATGGGATTCCGGATGATGTCCGACGTGCAAGACACCGTTTCCTTGCAAAATGTCCATGTCGAGCTGAGTCGTTTCCGTCTGAGCGAACTGAGCGAAGTGTTGCCCTACCTCCCGAAATTGACCGGTCTCTTCACCGTAGAGGCTAACTACATGCAGACGTCTGAAGCCTTGCAATTGGCGGCAGAAGCGGATATTGACTCGCTGACCTACGAAGACAGTCCCGTGGGCGATGTGGGCGTGGGGCTCACTTGGTTGCCGGTTTCAGCGGAAAGTCATTACCTCAATGCCTATTTGGCTTGCAACGACCGTCAAGTAGCTACAGTGGATGGCCTGTTGGGACAGGATGGAAGTACCGATGCTTTGTCGCTGGATGCTTCGTTGGAGCGCTTTCCCCTGGAGATGGCCAACGCTTTTATTCCTGATGGCATGGCCACGCTGAAGGGATACCTCAACGGCAACCTGTCCGTGCAAGGTCCTACGGCCAAGCCCGATTTGCAAGGCAGCATCCGGTTGGACACGGCCTCGGTTTTCGTTCGTCAGTTGAGTGCACGGTATTATTTGGACGGTCGGCCTGTGCACATCGCCGGGAATAAATTGACGTTCGACAAATTCTCCCTATATACGACCAGCCGCAATCCGTTCGTCATAGACGGCACGGTAGACTTTGCCAATACGGCGTGTCCCTCGGCCAATCTGACCTTGCGTGCGGTCAATTATAATTTGTTGGATGCGCCGCAGAGCCGCGAGAGTTTGGTTTATGGTAAGGTGTTCGTGGATATGGACGCCTCGGTGCGTGGTCCGCTGGATGCCCTGACTATGCGCGGCAATATGAACTTGTTGGGTAACACCAATGTGACCTACGTCCTGACCGATTCGCCTTTGACGGTGGAAGACCGTTTGAGTGGATTGGTCACTTTCACCTCTTTTGCCGACAGTGTGGCAACGGATACTTTGCCGATAGCTGCCGTTCCATTGGGCGGGATGGAAGTATATATGTCCGTCCACATAGACGATGCTGTGCGCCTTCGGGCAGACCTGACTCCGGCGGGCGACAAATACATTGAACTGGAGGGGGGGGGCGATCTCAACCTGCAATACACCGCTCAGGGCGACATGAGCCTTACGGGACGCTATACATTGTCCGGAGGCGTGATGAAGTACTCATTGCCCATCATTCCCTTGAAAGAGTTCAGCTTCAATACGGGCAGTTATGTGGACTGGCGTGGCGACGTGATGAATCCCACCCTTGACTTGACGGCTACGGAACGGGTGCGCGCTTCGGTGAGCGGGGAAGACGAAGGCTCGCGCAACGTGAACTTCGACGTCAGCATCGGCATAAAGGGACGGCTGGAGTCGCCCGACCTTATTTTCGACATCGCCGCGCCCGAAGATGCCACCGTGCAGAACGAACTCCAGGCTATGGGAGCCGAAGAACGCAGCAAGCAGGCCATTGCCATGCTGGCTACGGGTATATACCTGAACAGCGGCGCCAAAGGCGGCGGCCTTTCGATGGGCACCGCGTTGAACAGCGTCTTGCAGAGCCAGATCAATGCCCTGGCAGGTTCGGCTGTGAAGAATGCCAGCATCAGCGTAGGCGTGGAGGACCGGACTTCGGCCGAAACCGGCGCGACGCAGACCGATTATAGTTTCCGCTATTCGCAGCGCTTCTTCAACGATCGCTTCCAAGTGGTCATTGGCGGCAAGGTGTCTACTGGAGCCAATGCGACGAATACGGCCGAATCGTTCATCGACAATATCTCGTTGGAGTATCGCCTTGACAATTCGGGCACGCGCTATATACGGGTGTTCCATAACAAGAACTACGAGAGCGTGCTGGACGGCGAGATAACGGAAACGGGCGTCGGCCTCGTCCTGCGCCGCAAGATGGACCGCTTGGGCGAACTCTTCATCTTCAAAAAGAAGCGTCCCATGCCCGCAAGGGGAAAAGACGAGGAAGACCCGAAAGGGAATGATAACCAATAAAACCTGATTGTATTGTATGAAACGGAAAAATCCGGGGTTGTTGCCCGCCATATATATAATAATGTGTATCGCTTTATTGGCTGCTTGCTCTACTACCAAGCATCTGCCCGAAGGCGAGGTACTGTACATAGGCCAACGTCCTACGCTGGTGGACAATCCGCAACCCACGCCGGTGGGCGAAACAGCCCTCGAAGAGGTGGAAGCGGCACTGGCCAAAGTGCCTAATAACTCCTTGCTTGGCAGTACTTCGATGCGCATTCCCTTCCCCCTTGGCCTATGGGTGTACAATGGTTTCAAGAAGTACGAGAAAGGTTTGGGCCGCTGGATATTCAATCGTTTTGCAGCCGACCCCGTCTTGCTTTCTGCCGTCAATCCCAGCATCCGCACGCAAGCTGCCACCAACTTGCTGCGCGACTATGGCTATTTTCAAGGGACGGTGACTCATCAGGTATTGCCGCACGCCAAGGATTCACTCAAGGCTCGTGTGCAATATTCCGTGCAGATGGGGCGCCCTTACTTCATTGATACGGTGGACTATCGAGGCTTCACGCCTCGCACCTTGGCCATCATGCGTTTAAGCCGCCGCCGCTCTCTCATCAGCCCGGGCGAGCAATTCAATGTGCCCGACTTGGATGGGGAGCGCACGCGCATCAGCAACCTGCTGCGCAACGTTGGCTGTTATTATTTCCGCCCTGACTATCTGACCTACCAGGCCGATACCACCTTGGTGCCCGGACATGTCTCCTTGCGTTTGGTGCCTGTGCAGGGAATGCCGGCCGTGGCCGAAAAGCCTTTCCGTTTGGGGCGCAAGTCTTTCTATTTGTTGGGCAAGAACGGCGAAGCTCCCAACGACAGTGTGACTTACCGAGACCTGACCATTTACTTCCACGACAAATTAAGGGTCCGCCCCAATATGTTATACCGCTGGATGGACTATCAGAACTTCCGCTCGAAACGCCAGGTCGAGGATAGCGCCGGCATTTCGCGCCAACGTTCGGCCCGTTCGCTTTACAGCCTTTATCGCCAGACTCGCGTGCAAGAGCGATTGGCCAATGTGGGCATATTCAAGTACACCGAGATGCAGTTCGTTCCTCGCGACACGGCTTTCGTCAGCGATACGCTGGACGTGCATGTAATCGCTTCGCTGGACAAGCCTTACGATGCCGAGTTGGACTTCAACATCAAGATGAAGAGCAACAACCAGACGGGACCCGGCGCGGCCTTTACGCTGACGAAAAACAATATATTCGGCGGCGGTGAGAAATGGAATGTCGAGTTGAAAGGCTCTTACGAGTGGCAGACAGGCAAGGACCGCTCGTCTGCCATGAACAGCTACGAGCTAGGCATAGCCACCTCCCTCATCTTTCCTCGTGTGGTCTTTCCCCGGATGGGCGGCAATGAATACGATTTCCCGGCCACGACGACTTTCCGCCTGTATGCCGACCAAGTGAACCGGGCGCGTTACTATAAGCTGCTTGCATTCGGTGGAAACGCCACCTATGACTTTCAGCCCAAGCCTGTCTCTAGGCACAGCTTTACTCCTTTTCGTTTGACCTTCAACGTGTTGCGCGACCCTACGGCCGAGTTTCAGCAACTTCAGGAGGAGAATCCGGCCCTTTACGTCAGCTTGCGCAATCAGTTCATCCCTGCGATGGAGTACACGTATACGTTCGACAATAGCGCTTCGGGGCGGAGACGCAATCCGCTATGGTGGCAGACTACGCTGACTTCGGCAGGCAATGTCACGTCCTTGCTCTATCGTGCGTTGGGCCATTCTTTCGGCGAGGAGGGCAAGGAATTGCTGGGGGTGCCTTTCGCCCAATTCTTGAAGCTGAATACCGAATTGCGCCACAGCCTCCGCATTGACCGCAATAATTCATTGGCCGCGCGCGTGGCGTTGGGTGTCATTTGGTCGTATGGCAATGCGACGACGGCTCCTTATACCGAGCAATTCTACATTGGCGGGGCCAACAGCGTCCGTGCCTTTGCGGCGCGCAACATAGGTCCTGGAGGCTATCCGGCAGACAAAGGCGACACGTATTCCTTTATCAATCATGTGGGCGATTTGCGTTTCGAGGCCAATCTTGAGTATCGCTTCCGCATCGTCAGCGATTTGCACGGGGCGATCTTTCTGGATGCGGGAAATGTTTGGCTGATGCGTAAAGACCCGGCAAGGCCGGGCGGGGAGTTCCGCCTGCGCGACTTCCCCAAACAAATCGCGTTGGGCACGGGCGTAGGCATCCGCTACGACTTGGACTTTCTGGTCTTCCGTCTGGATTGGGGCATCGCGCTGCATAATCCTTACGACACGGGGAAAAGCGGATATTACAACGTCCGCAAGTTCATGGACGGCACCGCCCTGCACTTTGCCATCGGCTATCCCTTCTGAGCCTTCCCCGGCATACTTCCACTCGAAGCAAACGATGGATGCACGGGATTTTCCGGGAAAGCGCCGGGAAAAACCGCCAAAGTACGGCGGAAAAACCGGCAATGTACGGGATAAAGTTTAAACGTAGGCTGCGTTTATATAAACGTAGGTTGCGTTTTTATAAACGTACGGTGCGTTTTTATAAACTTAGGCTGCGTTTAAACTTTATCCAAGGCTTTGGCAAGTTTTCCGGAGACTTTGACGGGTTTTCCGGAGGACTTTCGGAGTTTTTCCCAAAACTTTTCTGGCGGGTATGATTGGATTTCCTTCGCCGGGGCAACGATTATTCGGGAATTATTTGCTACATTTGCCGCATCAACGTATAACCTTTAAATACATTACTGCAATGAAACCTACTTTATTCCTCCTGGCTGCCGGCATGGGCAGTCGTTACGGCGGTCTGAAACAACTGGATGGCCTGGGTCCCAATGGCGAAACTATCATGGACTATTCCATCTACGATGCTCTGCGGGCAGGCTTTGGCAAGCTCGTTTTTGTCATCCGCAAAGACTTCGAGCAGGACTTCCGCGATAAGATTATCTCTAAGTACGAGGGCCATATTCCTTGCGAATTGGTCTTTCAATCTCTCGACGCGCTGCCCGAAGGCTTCACTTGCCCCGAAGGGCGCACTAAGCCTTGGGGCACGAACCATGCCTTGATGATGGGCGAAGGAGTCATCAACGAACCGTTTGCGGTTATCAATTGCGACGATTTCTATGGACGCGATTCTTTCCAGGTGATGGGCAAATTCCTTTCCGAACTGCCGGAAGGATCCAAGAATACGTATGCCATGGTTGGCTTCCGCGTGGGCAACACGCTGAGCGAAAGCGGCACGGTGTCCCGTGGCATCTGCGGCACGGACGCGAACCGGATGTTGACTTCCGTGGTAGAGCGCACCAAGATTGAGCGTCGCGAGGGCGAGGTGAAATACTTGGACGACGACGACCAGTGGGTGGCTACGCCGGAAACGACGCCCGTCAGCATGAACTTCTGGGGCTTCACTCCGGACTACTTTGGCTATAGCAAGGAGTACTTTAAAGGCTTCCTTTCCGAGCCGAAGAACATGCAGAACCTGAAGAGCGAGTTCTTCATCCCGCTGATGGTCGACAAACTCATCAAGGACGGCACGGCCACTGTGGAAGTGCTGGACACGACGAGCAAGTGGTTTGGCGTGACTTATCCCGAAGACCGTCCCGCCGTAGTGGCCAAAATCAAGGCGCTGGTGGATGCGGGCGAGTATCCTGACAAACTGTTCTAATCCATACTCATATGTGGCGGAGGCGTCGGACAATCTGTGCGGCGCCTCCGTTTTTCCTATCCAAAACACAGATTCCTTGGGGTAGAACGCCCTGTTTGCCTCAATTTGCCGGGGCAAGAGTTGTTTCTTCTGATAAAGTGTCGTATTTTTGCGGCGTAATTATTAAACACTTAAAAAACAATTACTCATTCGATGAATTTTGTAGACGAATTAAGATGGCGTGGCATGCTCCACGACATGATGCCCGGCACGGAAGAATTGCTGGCCAAGGAGCAGGTGACTGCTTACATCGGTTTTGACCCTACGGCCGATTCTTTGCACATTGGCCACTTGTGCAGCGTGATGATTCTGCGTCACTTCCAGCGTTGCGGCCACAAGCCTTTGGCGCTGATTGGCGGCGCCACGGGCATGATTGGCGACCCCTCCGGCAAATCGCAGGAGCGCAACTTGCTGACCGAGGAGGTGTTGCAGCACAACATAGAGGGCATGAAGAAGCAGCTTTCCAAGTTCTTGGACTTCGATTCGGACGCCCCCAACCATGCCGAACTGGTCAATAATTACGACTGGATGAAGAATTTTACGTTCTTGGACTTTGCCCGCGAGATAGGCAAGCATATCACCGTCAACTACATGATGGCCAAGGACAGCGTGAAGAAACGCCTGAACGGCGAGGCACGCGACGGTCTTTCTTTCACAGAGTTCACCTATCAGCTCTTGCAGGGATACGACTTCCTGCATCTTTACGAAACCAAGGGCTGCAAGCTCCAGATGGGCGGTAGCGACCAGTGGGGCAACATCACTACGGGCGCCGAATTGATTCGCCGCACCAACGGTGGAGAAGCATTTGCCCTGACTTGCCCGCTCATCACCAAGGCAGACGGCGGCAAGTTCGGAAAGACCGAGAGCGGCAACGTATGGCTCGACCCGCGCTACACGTCTCCTTATAAGTTCTACCAGTTCTGGCTCAACGTCAGCGACGAAGATGCCGCCCGCTACATCAAGATATTCACAGCCCTGCCCAAGGAAGAAATCGAAGCGCTGACCGCCCAACACGCCGAGGCTCCGCACTTGCGCGTCCTGCAAAAGCGTCTGGCCAAGGAAGTGACTGTCATGGTGCATTCGGAGGACGACTACAATGCAGCTGTTGAGGCATCCAACATTCTCTTTGGCGGCGGCACGAGCGATGCGTTGAAGAAGCTGGATGAGCAGACGTTGCTCTCCGTCTTCGAGGGCGTGCCCCAATTCGAGGTGTCCCGCGATGCCCTGTCTGCCGGCGTGAAGGCCGTAGACCTCTTTGTGGAAAACGCTCCCATCTTCGCTTCCAAGGGCGAGATGCGCAAGCTGGTGCAAGGCGGCGGCGTGTCCTTGAACAAGGAGAAGCTGGCGGCTTTCGATCAAATAGTCGACACCAATGACCTGCTGGACGACAAATACTTGTTGGTGCAGCGCGGCAAGAAGAACTACTATCTGGTGATTGCGAAGTAATATAGTCAAGAGATACAAGGAAGCCATGCCGGGATGAAAGCGGCACGGCTTCCTGTTTCCTGAATACACGTTTGTCCGGCAGTCTGTCCGCAGGAAGAGAAAAGGGCAAGTTTGTTTGGGTATCTCTTGTCTAAATCGAACAAAGTTTATACCTTTGCAGCCGATTTCAGGAGAGAGTTGACGGGGTGTAGCGCAGTCCGGTTAGCGCACCTGCTTTGGGAGCAGGGGGTCGAAGGTTCGAATCCTTTCACCCCGACAGTTGAGAATCAAGGAGTTACTAAGAGAGTAGCTCCTTTTTTCGTGCCTTCTCTTGCGCGTTATAGCGGGAAAGAGAGGATGGTTTTGTCTGTTAAGCGTATCGGCCTCAGATACCTTCTATTTCGCCTCGGCGGATGGCATCCATCACGTTGGCCGGCGCGCGTTCGGCAAGTAGTTCGCGTTTCATATAGTCCATGTAAGGAGCTACGTGGGCAAAGTAGCGGCGGTAGCCCGCGCAGAGATAGTTCAGGCCCGGTTCGCCGTCTGCGGTATGGCAAAAGCGGTTCTTGGGGCACTCGCCGTTGCAGGCAAACAGGTATGGGCACTCCCGGCATTGTCGCGGAAGGCTGCTTTGCTTGGCCTCGCCAAACTGCCGTTGCCGTTCGCTGTACATCATTTCTACCAACGTTTTGGAGTGGATGTTGCCCAGTTTGTATTGTGGAAACACGAAATGGTCGCACGCATAGACATCCCCGTTGAACTCCATTACTCCCGCATGGCCGCATGTCTTGGCCAATGAGCAGACGCCCGGCTGTTCGCCCACCCAGTTGGCCAGTGTCGAGTCGAAGAGTTGGATAAATACCTGTCCTACGTCTTCGCGTACCCATTCGTCGAACAGCGTGCAGAGAAATGTTCCCCATTGTTCGGGCGTCACTGAGAAATCTGCCAATTGCATTCCGTTGTCCTCGTCCACGGCGGCTAAATGGCGCCCGTCGGCGTGGGGCAAGAGACGCTCCACAATGGGGGCAAATTGGATGTAACGGCAACCGATACTCTTGAAAAATTGGTAGAATTCGTGCGGATAATCCGCATTGAAATCATTCACCACGGCCATCGCGTTCCACTCCACGCCGTGTTTGTTCAGCAGTTCGATGCCGCGCATCACTTTGACGAACGAGGGCCGGCCTTGCTTGTTTTTACGGTATTCGTCGTGGAACTCTTGCGGTCCGTCGATGGAGATGCCTACCAACCAGTTGTTCTCTTTGAAGAAGCGGCACCACTCGTCTGTCAGCAACGTGCCGTTGGTTTGGATGCAATTCTCGATGGTGCGGCCCCGTGCATACTTCCGTTGCAACTCCAATGCCTTCTTATAGAAAGCCAGCGGGCGCATCAGCGTTTCCCCGCCGTGCCACGTAAAGAGCACTTGCGGCATGGTCTGCGCACCGATGTATTCGTCGATGAACTTCTCGAGCAGCTCGTCGCTCATCACGTGTTTGGGGTTGTCTCGGTACAGGTTGCTTTTCTCTAAGTAATAACAATAGTCGCATGCCAAGTTGCAGAGGGCACCGGCAGGCTTCAGCATCACGTAGAGCGGGCGGGCGAAGGGGGCATAAGTCAGGGGCATATTCGTCTCGTTTTATATCTTTAGGGTTGTCAATATGGTTTCGATGGGCGCAAATATAGCGAAAAAACTCTTGTGAATGGTGGTTGGATACAATGAAAAATCTCCCGCTTGTCAATCTATAGAATAGCAACTGCCTTTCTCCTAGGGCTTGAAATGTCAATCCCAGTCGGCAAACTCCAAGCGGAGTTGTTCCCAAACGCCGCGCGGGCTTTCTGCTTCATGGGGGTTGGAGACAGAGAGGCCGATGAGGCGGATGGGATGCCGGGCATAATCCACCTCCTTCAGTAGTTGTTTGGCCAAGGGAAGGATAGCCTCCAGCGTGGTCAGTTCTTTGTCTTGCGTCAGGCTGCGGGTGATTTGCTTGAAATCGTGGAACTTGATTTTCAGCGTCAGCGTATTGCCCCGGAAACCTTTGTTTTCCAAACGGTGCGCCAATTCTACAGCCACGTGGTAAAGTTCAATAATGACAGACGAGCGGCGCGAGATGTCTTTCTCCAGCGTGCGTTCGCAACCTATGGACTTGCGGACACGGACAGCCTCGACAGGGCGGGTATCGATGCCACGGGCAAAATCATAGTAGATTGCTCCCACTTTGCCAAACTCGCGGGTAAGCCGGTCTAGAGAGCAGTTGCGCAGTTGCAGACCGTTGTGGATGCCCAATGCGTGCATGCGCTTGGCAGTGACAGGCCCTACGCCCCAAAAACTCTCCACAGGCAGGCGGGCGATGAAGTCCAAGGCTTGGTCGGGATGGATGGTGCAAAGGCCGTCGGGCTTGCGGTAGTCGGAGGCAATCTTGGCCAGGAACTTGTTGTAGGACACGCCGGCAGAGGCAACCAGGTGCAGGCGTTGGCGTATCTTTTGCTTGATTTCCTTGGCGATGTCCACGGCCAAGACAATGCCGGGTTTGTTTTGCGTGACGTCTAGGAAAGCCTCGTCCAACGAGATAGGTTCGACAAGGTCGGTGTATTCGTGGAATATCTCGTGTATCTGGCGCGACACCTCTTTGTAGACGCCCATCCGGCCGGGGATAAAAATCAGCTGGGGACAGAGCCGTTTGGCTTTCTGCGACGACATAGCCGAACGTACCCCGAAGCGTCGCGCCTCGTAGCTGGCGGCAGCCACCACGCCCCGTTCTTCGGCATGGCCCACGGCGATGGGCTTGCCGCGCAACTCGGGATTGTCCCGTTGCTCGACGGAGGCATAGAACGCGTCCATGTCGATGTGGATGATTTTCCGCCGGGTATGTAGCTGCGGGTCGTCCATCAGCGTTGCACCTGCTTTATCTTCTTATATACATAGAGGAAGGCCGGGATAAGGAAGGCGTCGGCAAAGACCCAAGCCGTGGAGTCGCCGCAACAGACGGCAATGTAACCCCAGGCAGGTACGGCAACGACGCTGACCAAGATGCGGGCAATCATTTCGGAGACGCCGGACAGCATGGCCAGGTTGGTGAATCCTGCCCCCTGTATAGTGTAGCGCAGGATGCAAAGCAACCCCAGCACCGGGAAGAAAGACACAGAGATGTGAAGGAATAAGGCGGTGTCTGCCAGTATCTCCGTCTCCGAAGCATCTACAAACAGCAGGGCTATCTCCTTGGAGGCGGACATCAGTACGCAGAAGGTGAAGACCCAATAGGCCAGAGCCATCAGTGCGGCTACCTTGACGCCCTGCATGATGCGCTCCGGACGGCCCGCCCCATAGTTCTGCCCCGCATAGGTGGCCATGGCGATGCCCAAACTCTCGAACGGACACATGAAGAACATCTTGATGCGCATGGCGGCGGTGAAGGCGGCCACGCAGGCGGTGCCCAAGGCGTTGTTGGCGCTCTGCAACATGATGCTGCCAATGGCCGTGATAGAGAATTGCAGCCCCATGGGCACGCCAATGCTCAGCAGGATGCGGGCAATGGCTTTGCTGAACCGTCGCTCGGCGGGCGTGGTCCGCAGGATGTCGAAGCGGCGTATCATATAAAGATAGCACAACACGGCGGAAAAGCCTTGCGAGAAGACAGTGGCAATGGCCGCGCCTGCCACTCCCCATCCCAACACCAGGATAGTGAAGAGGTCGAGCGCGATGTTGAGCACTGCCGCCAACAGCAGGAACCAGAAAGGCGTCTTGCTGTCGCCCAACGCGCGGATGATGCTGGACAGCAGGTTGTAGAAGAAAGTGCAGGGGATGCCGATGAAGGTGATAAGCAGGTAGATGTATGCCTCGTCGAAGATATTGCCGGGCGTGCGCATCAGGCGCAAGATGTCGTCGCACAAGATGCCGGTGGCGACGGCCAGCAATACGGACATTACCGCAGCCAGTTGCAGGCTGACCACCACGCAACGGCGCATGGTCGAGTAATCCCTTGCCCCGAACTTTTGCGCCACGGGGATGCCGAAACCGCCGCAACAACCGTTGCAGAACCCCAATATCAGAAATACCACGGATGAACTGGCGCCCACGGCGGCCAGCGAATCGATGCCCAGGAATTTGCCCACAATGGCGGCATCTACCAGCGAATAAGTTTGTTGCAACAAGTTGCCCATCAGCAGGGGCAAGGTGAAGTAGAAAAGTTGAGGGAATATCCGTCCCTCGGTCATCTCTTTTATGGCTGCCATACGTTGTTATCCTCCTATTTTTAAAAGCCGGTGCAAAAGTAGAGAAAATTATGGGAATGCAAGCGTGTCTTTGCAACCAATTTGCACGGCTTGCTGCGTATCTTTGCCGGCAGAAACCTATAACGTGAAATAAAGATATGTCACATTGTCACTGCAACCACCACCACGGAGAGGCTTGCCATCCCGAAGGCTGCCGGAAGGAATGGATACGCCTTGCCCTGTCCGCCCTGCTTCTCTTGGCGGGCATCGGCCTGACGGCGGCCGACGTGTTGTTCTTCCGGCCCACAGCCGTGCGCCTTGCCTGGTTCCTTGCGGCCTACCTGCCTGTGGGACTGCCTGTTTGGAAGGAGGCGTGGGAGGAAATCGTCCATGGCGACGTGTTCAACGAGTTCACCCTGATGAGCATCGCCACCATCGGCGCTTTCTGCATCGGGCAGTATCCTGAGGGCGTGGCCGTCATGCTGTTCTATTCGTTGGGCGAACTCTTTCAGGAAAAGGCTGTCCACCGGGCCAGGCACAGCATCCGCGCTCTTCTGGATGTGCGGCCGGCCACGGCTACCGTCATTCGCAACGTGCACGCGGTGGCGGTCCATCCGAAGGACGTGCGTCCGGGCGAGGTCATCGAGGTGAAGGCAGGCGAACGAGTGCCGCTGGATGGCGTTTTGACGGGCGAGGCCGCCGCCTTCGACACGGCTGCCCTGACCGGCGAGAGCCTGCCGCGCACCATTCGTCCGGGCGAAGAAGTCCTGGCGGGCATGATTGCCACAGACCGCGTGGCGCGCTTGGCGGTGACACGCCCCTACGAAGACAGCGCCCTGTCGCGCATCCTCCGCATGGTGCAGGATGCCAGCGAACGCAAGGCACCTGCCGAACTCTTCATCCGTCGCTTTGCCCGCGTCTACACGCCGGCGGTCACGGGCTTGGCCGCGCTCATCGTGTTGTTGCCTTGGGTGGCATCGCTGCTCTGTCCCTTCTCTTACGTCTTCGACGACTGGCTCTATCGCGGCCTGGTCTTCCTCGTCATCTCTTGTCCTTGCGCCTTGGTGGTCAGCATCCCGCTGAGCTACTTTGGGGGCATAGGGGCGGCGTCCGGTCAAGGCATATTGTTCAAGGGGGGCAACTACCTGGACGCCATTACTCATATTGATACAATCGTGTTCGACAAGACGGGCACGCTGACCAAGGGAGTCTTTGCCGTGCAACGCTGCGAATGTGCCCTTGGCGTGGATGAGTCACGCCTTTTGCAAGCCGTCGCCACCGCCGAACAAAGCAGCACGCATCCCATTGCAAAGGCCATCGTCCGCCATGCGCAGGAGCGGGGCATCCGCCTTCTGCCTGCCGCCGAGGCGAAAGAATGCGCCGGCTATGGGCTGGAGGCTGCCGTGCAAGGAGAAACGGTGTTGGTGGGCAATCGCCGCTTGCTGGAGAAGCATGGCATAGCTACCCCCGAAGCGCCGCAACAAGCGGAGGGCACCTTTGTTTACTGTGCCATCGGGGGGCAATACGCAGGCAGTCTCCTCTTGGCGGACACGCTGAAGGACGACGCGCCGCAGGCCATCCGGGCTTTGAAAGCATTGGGCATAGAAAATATCCAGATACTTTCGGGCGATAAGCAAGAGATTGTTGCTAACTTTGCCGCACGGCTAGGCATCGACCAAGCCTATGGCGACTTGTTGCCGCAGGATAAGTTGCAGCACATCGGGCAATTGAAGCGCGACCCGGCACGGCGCATTGCCTTCGTGGGCGACGGCATCAACGACGCGCCCGCCCTGGCCCTGAGCCATGTAGGCATTGCCATGGGGAGGCTGGGCAGCGACGCCGCCATCGAGACGGCCGACGTGGTGCTACAAACGGATCAACCCTCGCGCATCGCTACGGCCATCCGCACAGGGCGGCGCACGCGGGACATTGTCCGTCAGAACATCGTCCTGGCATTGGGCATCAAGTTGGCAGTCCTTGTTTTGGGGGCGTGCGGATGGGTGTCGCTTTGGGCGGCTGTCTTTGCCGATGTGGGCACGGCGTTGCTGGCCATACTCAATGCCATGAGGCTGATGAAACTAAAGATTACTGATAAGATATGAAAGACGAAGAACGATACCTCTCCATGCTGACCCGGCGCGGCATACAGCCCACGGCCATCCGCCTGTTGGTGCTGGATGCGCTGGCGCAAGCCCATGAATCTCTCTCCTTGGCCGACCTCGATAATCGGCTGGACACGGTGGACAAGTCCACCATCTACCGCACCCTTACGCTCTTTCTTGCCCACCGGCTCATCCATAGCATCGACGACGGAACCGGCTCGTTCAAGTACGCCCTGTGCGCAGACGGTTGTACTTGCCAAGGGAACGACCTGCACGCCCACTTCCATTGCGAACGGTGCAACCGCACGTTCTGCTTCACCAACCTGCCTGCCCCCTTGGTCAGTCTGCCCGAAGGGTTCAGCATCCGTAGCATCAACTACGTTCTCAAGGGGCTGTGTCCGGAGTGCGCGGCGCATAACCGCGACAAGGGGTGAGCATCTCCTAGACACGAATTTGCGGGTCGTATTGTTTGTAAATTTAATCAAGTTAAAATCTGATTATTTATTACAAACTTTTGGATTTTTCGGGGCAAAACCGGGCGATTTTTCCGTTGTAATCCGCCGTTCGCATTTTCCGCCGCTCAGAGCGATAAACGCTTTGAAAACAGTCGTCTATCTTTCTAAGGTCTTGAAAATTCGGGAAATGGGCTGATTTTTATCTTCTTCTTCGTCATTCCTTCGTTATCCCTCCCTTATCCCTCTCTTATCTGTCTCTTATCTGTCTCTTTCTTGTCTCTTCTTGGGCTCTTCTATGAACGGTGATCTGTCTGTCTGGAAGCGGTTGGGGTGAAGATGGGTTTAAGTTTGGTGTAATTTATTTATAATAAAAATGGTGTATTGTTTGATTGTTTTGATGCAAAACATGTGCTGCTTGATTCATCCCGCCGGCGGATGCGTCAAGACGGAAAAGGGATAAACTTTTAGACGCGGATGGAGCGGACGATGCGGGTTATTAATTGATGAAACCCGCTCGATCCGCATAATCCGCGTCTGAAAAATAATGAATTGGTCAGGACACTCCCCGTGTCTGGAAGTGCCCCTAAAGGATATTTACAGTCCAAAGACGGACTTCTCCAGCCAGTAGACCACGATGCCGGCCACGTAGCCCACGAAGGCAATCCACGTGATGCGCTTCATGTACCAGCCGAAGGTGATCTTCTCCAAGCCCATGACTACCACGCCGGCAGCCGAACCGATGATGAGCATCGAGCCGCCCACGCCGGCACAGTAGGCCAGCAGTTGCCAGAAGATGCCGTCCTGCGCCATGTCGCCCGCAGCGGCCATTGGGTACATGCCCATGCAGCCGGCCACGAGGGGCACGTTGTCCACGATGCTGGACAGCACGCCGATGATGCCCGTGACAAGGTAGTGATTGCCCTCGAACACCGTGTCCAGTCCCTTGCCCACCGAGGCCAGTACGCCAATCTGCTGCAAGCAGCCGACGGCCATCAGGATACCCAGGAAGAAGAGGATGGTGCTCATGTCGATGCGCGAGATAATGGCTGTGATGCGCTTTTGCGTGCCGCCATGTTCGGGCGCATTGCGGTAGAACAGTTCGGTGGCCAACCACAGCACGCCCAATACCAATAGGATGCCTACGAACGGGGGCACGTGCGTGATGCTCTTGAAGATGGGCACAAAGATGAGGCCGCCCACGCCCAGCCAGAATACGGCCTTGCGTTGTCCTTCGGTCAGTCCGCTATCCACAGTGCCCGTGCCCAAGTCGGCGCCCGAAGCCACGTTGCCCTTCAGCGAGAAGGACAGGATGTAGGCGGGCACTACGATGGAAACGACGGAAGGCAAGAACAGTTCCTTGATGACGCCTGCTGCCGTGATGAGGCCCTTGTTCCACAGCATGATGGTAGTGACGTCGCCAATGGGCGAGAAAGCGCCGCCGGAGTTGGCCGCGATGATGATGAGCGAGGCATAGATGAGGCGGTCCTTGTGGTCGTCTATCAGCTTGCGCAGAATCATCACCATGACGATGGCCGTGGTCATGTTGTCCAAGATGGCGGACAGGAAGAAGGTCAGGATGGTGATGCGCCACAGCAAGGCTCGTTTGCTCTTGGTCTTGAGCATGTCGCGCACGAAGTTGAAGCCGCCGTTCTGGTCGACGGTCTCGACGATGGTCATGGCGCCCATCAAGAAGAAGAGGGTAGTGGCGGTGCTGCCCAAGTGGCCTTCGATGACGGAGCCGGCCGCAGCAGCCGCTCCACCGGGCGCCACGCCTATGAAGTTGGCAGGATCGAACATATAGAGCGTCCAGCAGGCAACGAGCATCAGCAGGGCCACGGCTGCCTTGTTGACCTTCGTCACGGTCTCCAAGGCGATGCACAGGTATCCGAATACGAATACGATAACAATTGCAAGGGTGATTGATGTCATGGGATTCAATGATTGATGGTTAAAGATAGTTTAGCAGTTGACAAGAAGACAAGTTGACAAG
>CALUOW010000003.1 GCA_944322365.1 uncultured Bacteroides sp. | reverse complement strand
GCGACTTTAACGATGGCCGCCTGGTGCTGCCGCCGCGCGTGTTCAAAGAGAATGATATGTACTATATGTGGACGGGAACAGTCACGCCCGACGAAGCCGACGAAAACCATACTGTAAACAGACAGGTGCTGTTGCGGAGGATGATTAATAAGGTGGAGGTGAAGCTGGATGAGAGCATTCCGACGGATAAGACGGAATTGGAGACATACACAAAAAAACTATTAAAAACATATATAGATAAAAACATCAAAAAAGAAACAGTTGAAGGAGAAACATTTACCGGAAGTATTTTTGCAGATTTGCAATCATATATGGGTAAGTGGGGAGGTAAAATTAAATTAGAATCTTGGTCAACTTATGATGATGCGCTGGAACAATTCATGACATTAATTACTTCTGATAACTCAATCAATACAATTATTACAGATATAACTACAAACCATACAGAAACGCCTTACACTTTTTATGAACAAGAAATGTTAGAAAAGATCAAAGAAGTGCTATATTGGCAAGATTTTACTAACGTAACAGTTCATTATGCAAGCAATACTTATGGGAATAAACTTACTTTCTCAAAAGAAACAATAGCTGACGAAGCAAGCTATGCATTTGAAGGATTAACAGTTTCCAATAATAGTTTTACATACTACACTTTCCCGAATAACACTACGACTGACAAAATTAATATGATTGAGGAATTAACATTCAAAAAAGAAGGGAAGGAAGAAGAAATTACTATTTATGGAGACAACTTTCCTCAAAGTATTTGTGAAGAAGGGAACAGAGAGATTATTTTCTATTGTAACCCAGCAAAAGACTTCTGCGAGAGGACTTCCCTTACTTTTATAAACAATAGTTATAATTTAAAGAATGTTTTGCAATGGCAACCTAGTGATGTAGGACTTGGCGAAATTCGCTTACCTTATTTTGAAAAAGAAGTAAATGAATCTCTTGAAAGTTCTGGAGAATCACTTGAAAGCATGAAACTGAGCATTGACATACCAAGTTCTGCTGTTTCTTCATGGGAATCAAACATTAGTGAATAAAGTTTGCACAAACTCCAAGACTTTAAACCATAAAAAATGAAAGAACAATGAAAACAACCTACTTAATATCCTCCCTCCTCGCCCTCCTGACCCTGGGCTCGTGCATCGCCCCGCAAGACGAGGAGATAGATTGCCAAGACTGCCGCGAGCAGCAAATCGCCATCCGCCTGGCCAGCGACAACGCCACCACCCGCGCCGGACGGCCCCTCTATAGCAACCAGCCCCGGCAGGACGTGGACCGCGTGATGCTAATCTTCTGCAACACAGACAGACAAGTAGTGTGCACGAAGCAGGTAAAGAACTGGATGAGCGATGAAGTCAGCGAAACCTACGGAACCAACGGCAGCCATGGCCGCCAGGCCGTTGTCAAGCTGGAAGGAGAAGAACGGCTGAACGAAAACACTACTTATACAGTCTATGCCATCGCCTATACCTACGATGAGGACAATGAAAACCATCGGACGGCTTATACAGTAGACGAACAAAACTTAAATGACTATTTAGAAGATTTGACCGAATCTCCCGAAAACCTAGTCCTCACCCTGTCCGGTGCCCCCGGCGAGGAAATCTTTGCCGGCTCCGCCGAGTTCACCACCACTGACAGCGGCGGCTTCTACCAGCCACTAGTCCTCAACCGCCAAGTGGCCGGCGTCTACATGTACGTGTCCGCCATCCCCAACATAGACCAAGCCGAGGAACTCCGCCTGACCGCCGCTGCGGACAATGACGGGCTGGTGCTGGGGCAGTTCGACAATGAAAACTACGAACAAGACAAAGAAGAAGGGAATAAAGTAGTCAATGGCACAACGCCTAATACCACAGCAGATGCCAATGGCCGCTACACCCTTTGCAGCATCGACTTCAGCCAATGGAAGGAAGATGGAAGTTGGAAGAATCCTTATGAAGGAAAAGCTGCATTCGAAAAAGACTCCTACTTTAGCGGCAGCTTTGTCATCCCCTTTGCAGCACGAACAGGTGTACAATCCCTGCAAATGGAGTTAATAGACAATGCTGGTACAACAAAGACATGGGACGTAAACCTGCCGAAAGAGGATATATCCACAGGGATTTATACTTGGAGCGATAATGGTTTTACCATAAACAGCAGCATCAACGAATCCATTTCCTCCTACTGCCTCCTCCGCAACCACCTCTACTGCATCGGCAGCAAGAAAACGGACGGAAGTACCGACGAACCCCAGCCGCTGGATACGGGACAAGACATCCAGCTGAAAGTCATCGCCGAGTGGGATTACGTCTACGACATCATGCTGGAACCCACACCCGGAGGGAGTAAATAGGAATTTAATTCTTTAGACGCAGATGACGCGGATGACGCAGATTTATAATTTTAGATAGCAGATAATCAGTTTATAAAGATAATGAATCTGCGTCATCCGCGTCATCTGCGTCTAAAAAATCAGACCGATAAATTATCATTTAGAAAACGAACTACGCTTAATTTTGCCAAACAGGCCCGCGCCTCGAAGGAGGGCGGCCTGCCGTCAAAGCGCCCGGACGCTGTGAAGCGGAAAGTCGCTCGTTTGTTTGTTTTGTTTGAGAGGAATTGGGCCCGACAGGGTCTGATTCCTCTTTTTTCGTCATCTTTTCGCCATGAATGCGCCATATTTCATTTATTCTTACTACTTTTGTGCTGTATAACACAGTTGTGCAACATTTATGGCTAAATTCAACCTATCCGACATAAACGTACCGGCACTGATAGCCGACATGTGGGCGCCCTTGAACGAGGAACAACGCGAGTTCCTGGCGGGGCAGTTCGCACTGCAAAGCTACAAGAAAAACGAGGTCATCCATTGCGAAGACGAGACGCCTACGCACCTCATGTGCCTGCTGGAAGGAAAAGTGAAAATATACAAAGACGGCGTGGGCGGCCGCAGCCAGATTATCCGCATGATAAAGCCGGTGGGCTACTTCGGCTACGGGGCCGCCTTTGCCGGCAAAGACTACGTGACAGCCGCCGCCGCCTTCGAACCGTCGCTGATATGCCTCATCCCCATGACCGCCATCACCAAGCTGGTGGCGCAGAACAACAACCTGGCCCGCTTCTTCATCCGCCAACTCTCCGCCGACTTGATCGTGGCCGACGAACGCACCGTCAACCTGACGCAGAAGCACATCCGGGGCCGCCTGGCCGAATCGCTGCTCTTCCTCAAAGAAAGCTACGGACTGGAAGAAGACGGCTCGACGCTGAGCATCTACCTCTCGCGCGAGGACTTGGCCAACCTGTCGAACATGACCACCTCGAACGCCATCCGCACGCTGTCGCAATTCGCCACCGAGAAGCTCATCACCATCGACGGCCGCAAAATCAAAATCATCGAAGAAGACAAGCTGAAAAGAATCAGCAAAATAGGATAAGCCTCCGGCGGATAGACGAGCCGCAAGCGGGGGATTCATGAAAAATAAACCAGGCGCGGATGACGCGGAGACACGGAACAATGCCCATCAAAGCATCCGTGTCGTCCGCGCTATCCGCGCCTGAAACGTATCTAGCGGGGGAGGATTCCCGACGCCGTTATTCCGGTATCAACGTGAAGCCCCAACGATATTCGCGGTTGGCAGGCAAGGTGAACTCCGGTTCGGGACGCGAACCCCAGCTGTCGTAGCCGCCCACGCCCTGCTGCTTCATGTCGATGCAAACCTCGACAAAGTCGCGCGGGGCGATGTCGTTGATGTGGTGCATGCGGCGCAACACGTCCTTGGCGGCAGCCTCGTCATGGTTGGCCACCTCTTCGGGCGTGAAGTTGCTCCACTGGTACGGGCGATGCTTGGCCTCCTCGGAATCAAAGTCCTCGATGGAGTTGCGCAAGGCGTTGAAGCCAATCAGCGTATCGGCCAAGACGGTCAGCCCGCGCCCGCTCCGCTGTCCCAAGGTCAGCCAACGGGTGTCGGTGTGGTGGCCGTTCTCCTGCGGACGCACGTAGGGGAAGTACAATTCTTCGGCCGTCGCGCGGTATTCGTCCACCAGCGTGCCGTTGTTGCGGTCCACGTAGTTCTCCACCGGACCACGTCCCAGGTAGGCCACCTTGTCCATCGCGGCGGGCAGGCGGAAACGCACGCCGATGCGCGGCACTTCCAGCTTGGCGGCAGCCTGGCGGGCTATGTCGTTGCCGGGCGTGAAGGTGGCCATGCGCGTAGCCTCGGAGACTTCCATGTCGGCCTCTTTCATCTCGGTAGACGTAAAGACGGCATCCACCTTGACGGCGCCGGAGGGATGCACGCGGTAGGTCATGCGGTACAAGTTGCCGGCGGGCAGCAGATAGTCGGCGCGGATAACGGCATCCTTGCCGTCCATGGCGATGGAGGACTGCACCACGTTGAAGTCTTTGCTGGACTGCTTCCACACTTGCAGGCGCTTGGGCGTCCCGTTGCCATAGTCATTGTCGGTCGGCGCGCGCCAGAAGTTGGGTTGCAGGCCGAAGCCGTCCTGGAAGTATTCCTTGCCCTTCACCCGATAAGAGGTGACAACGCCCGTCTTCTTGTTGAAGACAAAGCGGACACGGCCGGACGAAGCCACCAGTTCGTCGCCCTCGTCGGACGTACTCAATGCCGGTCCATTGACAGCCACCCGGACAGGCAGCGGGTCGATGGGCAGGCGGAACTGCTCGTGAGCAATCTCCCAGCCGGCAGGCACGCCCGGTTCGGGCAGCACGGCATGGACGGCGAAGTTGACAAAGTATTCCGTGCCGGCCTTCGGCTTCAGGTTGGCTACGGGCACTTCCAGTTCCTTGGAGGCTTGGGGAGCGATGTCCAGCGAAACCTTGCCGCTGCGCAGGATCTTGCCGTTGGCCTTCACATCGTAGGTAATCATGTACTTCTTCAGGTTGGTGAAGTAGAAGCGGTTGACGACGCGGAACTTGCCTGCGGCCAGGTCCACCGGCTCGACAGCCACGTTCTGGTAGGCATACTTGACCTCTGTCAGTCCCGGATGCGGAGTGCGGTCCGGGTTGACCAAGCCGTTGCACATGAAGTTTCCGTCGCTGGGGGCATTGACTCCATAGTCGCCGCCGTAGGCATAGTAATGACGGCCGTTCTCGTCGGTCTCGTCCAAGCCTTGGTCCACCCAGTCCCAAATGTAGCCGCCTTGCAGGTTGGGGTACTTATAGATTTCCCTCCACTGTCCCCACAAGTTTCCGGTGGAATTGCCCATGGCGTGCGCGTATTCCGAAGGAGCCACGGGGCGGTCGCTGCCGCTCTTGCCAATGGCAGCCAACCACTTGGCGCCGGGATATTGGGGAACGTACATGTCGCTGTTCCACTCCCACTGGGCGCGCTCGTAATTGACGGGACGGGCCATCCAATCCTTGTCCGCTTCCTTCAGCCAGAGGTAAGTCTGGTAGAAGTTGTAACCGTTGCCCGCCTCGTTGCCAAGCGACCAAATGGTGACGGACGGATGGTTCTTGTTGCGCTCGTACATGTTGATGGTGCGATACATGTGGGGACGCAACCATTCGGGATTGTTGCCCAACGTGCCGCCCTTGCGCAGGTCGTAGTACATGCCGTGGCTCTCGATGTTGGCCTCGTCGTAGACGTACAAACCGTATTCGTCGCACAACTCATAGAAGCGGCGGCATTGCGGATAGTGGGCCAGGCGGACGGTGTTGAGGTTGTTCTGCTTCATCAGCTCGAAGTCGCGGCGCATCAGTTCCTCGGTCACGTAGTGTCCCGTGGCGGGATTGTGCTCGTGGATATTGACGCCTTTCAGCTTGATGGGCTGCCCGTTGACCAGGAAGAGGACGTAGGGTTTCCCGTTGGGTCCCATCTGGTCGACGGCTTTGACCTCAATGCGGCGGAAGCCCACGTTGTAGGGGATAATCTCGGCCACCTTGCCGTCTTTCTTCAGCGTCATCAGGATTTTGTAGAGGTTGGGAGCCTCGGAACTCCAAGTCTGCACATCGGCAATCTCTTTGTCGAAGCGCACAGCTTGGCTTTCTCCGGCAGGCAGGCTGACGGCTTTCTCGTCCGAAGCCACTACGTTGCCCTCCTTGTCCAGCAACTCGTAGCCAAAGGAGAGGTTGGCAGCAGCCTGTCCATGGTTGCGCAAGTCTGCCTCCAAGGCAAAGACGCCGTTGCGGTAGGAGTCGTCCAGCGTGGACTTGATGTGGAAGTCGTGGACGGCCTCGCGCGGCTGCGAATAAAGGAAGACGTCGCGCTCGATGCCGCTCATGCGCCAGAAGTCCTGGCACTCCAAATAAGAACCGGTGCTCCAACGGAAGATTTTAAGCGTCAGCACGTTCTTGCCCGCCTGCACGTAGGGGTTGATGAGGTACTCGGCAGGACTCTTGGAATCCTCGCTGTAGCCCACTTCCTTGCCATTCAGGTAGACATAAACACCGGACTTGGCGCCGGCAATATGCAGGTAGATGTCGCGGTCCATCCATTCGGCGGGCACTTCAATGTCCCGGCGGTAAACGCCTACCGGATTGGCCTCGGGCAGTAGCGGCGGCTGCGGGTGACGGGGTTTGAACTCGTAGCCGTGGTTGGTGTAGATGGCTGTTCCATAGCCTTGCACCTCCCAGTTGCCCGGCACCTGGATGTCGTCCCACGCGGAAGCATCGACGGAAGGGTCGGTAATGTTGTCCGGCAGTTGACGGTAGCTGTCCACAAAGTAGAACTTCCACGTGCCATTCAGCGAACGGTAGTAGGGACTGTCCTCGTAGCGTCCGCCCAAAGCATCGGCACGGTCGTCGTAGGTCATGAAATCGGAACGGGGGTACTCCTTATTGACGGCCACCGTCTGGATGTCCTGCCAATAGGGTTTCTTGTCCGTCGTCCCGGCGGCAAAAGCCGTGCTTGCCATGCAAGCCAAAAAGGCGGCACAAGATACGCGCCTCAGCATTTTGTTGTCCATAAACGATCTGTTTTTAAAGATAAAGTATTAATGTAAGTAAGTGTACAAGATTAAATGATAATTTAAGTTCTTCAGTTTTGAGTCCATAAGTTTTTGAGTTCTCTCGTTGCAGTCTTGCCTAACTTAAAAACTCAAAAACTGAAGAACTCATAAACTCAACTTCTAAATTCCCATTTATCGTATAAACTAAATATGATTAGTTATTTATGATAATACTCACGTCTTTGTCCGTAGACAACTTGGCCGTCTTCAGCAAGAGGCGGCCGCCGTGGTCGTCGGCATCGTAGCAATAGCCCTCGGAAGCAGCATCCAGCGCGGCGGCATCGGCCACTTGCGGCAAAGCACGTCCGTCGAGCGTCACTTCCTGCGGCGCGGCTTCCAGACGGATGTTGCAACGATAGGCACGTTCGGCCAAGCGGCCTTCAAAGTCGCCACGGGCAGCCTGAATCTCCACGTTCACGCCCTTGTCCGTCTTTTGCAGGGCAATGAGGGTACGGGCATAGGCGCCTTGTTCATGCTCGCGGGTCAGGCCGTCGTCCTCGTAGAGGTCGAAGGTCGTTCGGCTGGCAGAAGGCCACAAATCCAGCGTCAGCGTGTCGGCAGGCTTCTGTCCCACATAGTCCATGTAAGGATACAGAGGGATAATGGCTCCTTCGCGCACAAAGACAGGGCACTTGTCCAGGCGTGCTTCGTACTTGTCCAGCCAACGGCCGCCTTCGTACTTGTCGCCATTCCAATAGTCATACCAATTGCCTTCGGGGAAGTAGATGTTCTCGCGCCAGTTGCCCCGCTTGTAGACAGGAGCCACCAGCAGCCATTCGCCGCTCATGAACTGGTATTGGGTGGTGTCGGAAAGCGTCACCTCGTCTTCGGGGAACTCCAACGCCATGGCACGCACGGTGGGCACGCCCGTCTCGTGGGCCTCGCGGCAATAAGTATAGAGGTAGGGCAAAAGGCGCATCTTCAGGCGCAGGAAATTGCGGTTGATGGCCTCGTAAGGATGGCCGTAAAGCCAAGGTTGCTTATCCACGTCGGACCAGCCGCTCATCACCATCATAATGGGGGTGAAACATTTCCATTGCAAGTCGCGCGTATAGGTCTGCGCCGAACCGCCAAAGATGCCGTCGATGTCGCTCGTGGCCGCATTGAAGGCCGACATGCCCGCGCCGCTCACCGTAGGTATGTGGTAGCGGATGTAGTCCCAATTGCTGTACTGGTCGCCGCTCCAGATGGTGGAATAGCGTTGGGTGCCTGCCCATCCGCAGACGGACCACACGAAGCCGCGCTCGTTGCTGTTGTCCTGGATGCCGTTGAAAGCAGCCTTGCAACCATTCAGGGCAAAGTCGTAGCCGGAGCCTACCCAAGCCACGTCCAATTTGCAAAGGCGCGTGCCGCAAGTGCCCACCTCGTAGGCAATCTTGTCCACGCCGTTCTCCGTCCAAAGGCCTGTGTGGAATCCGCGCTTCTTCAGCTCGCTCACCACGTTCTGCAAGTCGGTGTAGCCGCATCCGTAACCATCGTTGGGCAGAATCCAGCCACGGGGCATGTCATGCTTGATATACTCGTCGGCCACCTGACGGATGACATCGGGCGTCTTCTGCTCCCACTGCACGCGTTGCTCCAGGTTGTTGTAGCAATCGGCGTCGCCCAAGGTCAGCATCCACAAGGCGGGCATGAAGGGTTTGCCGGTGATGTCGGTATAATCGCCCAAGATATTCTTCAGCGAAGGGCCGTAGAAATAGAAAGCGTCGAAGCGGTTCTCGTAGTGCGTCAGGCGGCTGCTCTGCTCGATGGTCTTCACCTGCATTCCGTCCAACTGGCGCGTAGCTTCTTTGCTTCCGTTGAAACTGTAGTGACCGGGAGCGAAAGTATTGCGATAGACGCCGTAACCTCTGGTAGACATGTAGAAAGGAGCCGGATTGGATACCTGGTCCTCGTCCCACCCGGTGATGGCAATGTCAATCTCTTCGCCGGCATGGTCCAAGTTGCCCTGCTGCATGCCGCCTCCGTAGAAGTGCTCGTCCGCACTGCGCTTCAGCGTCTGGCTGGTTTGCGTGCCAAAGGTGATAGGCTCTTCTTCCTCGAACAGCATCGTGCGGTTGCTGCGGTCGTACAATGCAATGCGCATGGGGTCTTTGTAGACGCGCACCACGCATTGGCGGGTAGTGAAGCGATAGTAGCTGCCGCCGGTGCTGACTGATACCGAAGGATCCTTCACTCCATAATCCACCACGATTTCATCGCCTGCCGGATTGGTATATTCCCCGTCGGGAGCCAACCAAAGACGGAAAATATCGTCGCGGTAGAAGATGAGCTTCGCCTTGGAAAAGCCGCAGGTGAATTCAAATTCATGGCCGGACAAGCGTTTGAAACCCGTCACCTTGCCCAACTGCATCTCCGAGGCATAGAGCTTGGTCTCCAGCGTATTGTTGTCCGCGCGCTGGTCGCCCTCCCAGTCGATGTGGAAAGAAAGACGGTGCGAACCCAACCCTTTCAGGCTAGTGGCGGGGAAAGCCACTTCCCTCTCCTCGTTGAAGGCCAAGGGTTGTGCTGCCGCATCCAACGTAGCGTCCAATTCCTTGCCGCCGTCAATGACTACTTTCAGAGGCAAGTCTTGCTTGATGGTTTCAGCTCCCATGTTCTTCACCATCACCCGCAACGTGTCATTATCCGTAAATTCGTTGTTGTCGGTCTTGTGCGAGGTCAAAGACGTAATGGCGACATCGCGCGCCAAAGGCTCGCACAACTCGATGTCGTCCACCATCCAATACCACGAGAAGATGCCCCGCCAAGCAAAGCGCAGGTAAACAGTGGGTTGATTGGCGGCCACATCGGTAATATTCAGTTCCTCCTTGATAGGAGTATGCACGCTGGTGGCGGCAGGCAGGGAAGATACGACATTGAACTCTTTCCACGTCTTGCCGTCGTTGCTGACGCCCACGTAGAGGCCCGCATTCTTGGCGATGAACCAATTATTCCAACGAAAGTTGTGCTCAAAGCGCAACAACACCTTGTCCTTGCCCCGGCAATCGATGGCTGCCGTCTGGAAACTGGCGTCAGGATACTGCTTGCGTTGGTTCCATTTGGTCACTTCGTCGCCCGTGACCACGCCCGGCCGGTACTGGATATGGAAGCCACGGCTGGTGGACGCAATAGGCGGTTGCTGTTGGTTGAACTGGAACGAACCGGGGTAAGGTTGGTCCGTCACCATCCAAGCACACTTGTCCGTCTTACTGTTGTCTTGCAACGACCATCCGGCAGGAAGTTTGCCGCCGGAGAAATCTTCTTTCCAAAAGGCTTTCTGCTCCTGTTGCGCCAGAACGGAAACAGAAGCTACCGACAAAGCGGCTGCAAGAACGAATGGTTGAATCAAATTCTTCATACGCTATTGATTTAAAGTGAGAATCAAGTAAGTTGCATCATTCATGAAACTTGCCCCCCCTCTCCAACCCAAGCGTTTGTGCATTTGCCGGATGGTCGCGAACGCAAGAAGACCTGTTGTTCATGGTATGACTATAAACGGGTTGCGGATTGTCAAGCCAAAAGATAGCGTTCGGCCTCGATAGCCGCCTTGCAACCTGAAGCTGCGGCGGTGATGGCTTGACGATAGTGCGGGTCGGCCACGTCGCCGGCGGCAAAGACTCCCGGCACCTTGGTGCGCGGCGTGCCCGGCTCGGTCAGGATATACCCCACTTCGTCCGTATCCAGCCAAGGCTTGAAAATGTCCGAATTGGGTTGATGCCCGATGGCCAGGAAGAAGCCGTCGATGGGCAAGTCATAACGCTGTTCGTCTGCTTCGCCCTTGCGCTTCACCAAATGGACGCCCTCCACACCGTTCTCGCCATAAAGGCCGATGGCGTTGTGTTCGAAAAGCACCTCTATCTTAGGATTGTTGAACACGCGCTGCTGCATCACCTTCGAGGCGCGCAGGAAAGGCTTGCGGACAATCATGTAGACTTTCGAAGCCAGACCGGCCAAATAGGAGGCTTCTTCGCAAGCCGTGTCGCCGCCTCCTACTACGGCCACCACCTTCTTGCGGTAGAAGAAGCCATCGCACGTGGCGCAGGCGCTGACACCCATGCCAGCGTATTTCTTTTCATCGTCCAAGCCCAAATATTTGGCCGTGGCGCCCGTCGCGATAATCAAAGTGCGGGCTTCGATGACCTTATCGTTGTCGATCGTAATCTTGTAGGGCGACGAACCCAAGTCGGCAGCCGTAGCCACTCCATAGCGGATGTCCGCCCCGAAACGTTCGGCCTGCTTGCGCAAGTCCTCCATCAGTTCGGGACCGCCGATACCGGCAGGATAACCGGGGAAATTCTCCACGTCGGTAGTCGTGGTCAGTTGGCCACCGGGTTGCATACCGGCATAAAGCACCGGCGATAAGTTGGCGCGCCCGGCATAAATGGCAGCCGTATAACCGGCAGGGCCGGAGCCTATAATCAGGCATTTCACTTGTTCTGTTTCCATTTTAATTTC
Organism: uncultured Bacteroides sp.; assembly: GCA_944322365.1. Classification (GTDB taxonomy): domain Bacteria; phylum Bacteroidota; class Bacteroidia; order Bacteroidales; family Bacteroidaceae; genus Bacteroides. The sequence goes on along the minus strand of CALUOW010000003.1, from coordinate 36,038 downwards.
TATAACTTCTTTAACTTCATTAACTTCTATAACTTCATACCATCTTGACAAAGCTCACCGCAAATCGATGACCTCGGCCGTGGGATACGCCTCCGGATCGAAACGAAACAAATCGTCGGCATACGCCTGCCCCGTACGGTAGTCGCGGACGGTAATCACCACCGGCTCGACATAGCCCGCCGCCGTCAGGCTGATGCGGACAGGATGCCACGTGGCCTTGTCTATCCACACCTCCAGCCGCTCTATCTGCGCGTCGGGCGAGGGGTTCATCATCCCTACCCTCCACGTTGCAGGCGCGTCGGACGGCAACAACTCCAAGGCATAGCCATGTTCGTAGAGCGCGAGCCAAGCGTACGGGTTGATGCCTTGCAATTCTTCGGGCGTCGGTTCGGCAATGTTCACCTCATCGGACGACGAGAGGTAAGTCCATTGCGTGCGACCGTCAAACCACGTGGTCATGCCATCGGCTTCCAGCACGAACTTCTCCCCTTTCAGGCGGATGACGCCGGAAGAAACGCCTTCGGACGAACGCGCGCTGAAAGAAGCGCAAACGCCTCCCGCCCGGCGGAAAGCATCGGCCGTGCGGCGCAGGATGTCTTGCGCATCGCCTTGCTGCGCCCAAAGGGGCCACACGCACAAGCAAGCCAACAACCCTGCACATATCCATCGGTCAAAACGTATCATATCTTTTTAACTATTCTCCGTTAGAAATTGTTCAAATGTTCTTCCAGCATCACAATATCCGCAAAGTAGACCTCGCGCGGCTTGCTGCCTTGGGCGGGACCTACGATATTGGCTTTCTCCAGCTGATCCATGATGCGGCCGGCGCGGTTGTATCCGATGGAGAACTTGCGCTGAATGAGCGACGTGGAACCCTGCTGGCTGGAGACAATCACCCGCGCGGCATCTTTGAACAGCGGGTCGAGACGCTCCATATCCACATCGTCCAAGCCGCCCGCGCCGCTTTCATCCTCTACTTCGGGCAGGAAGAAGGCCGTCGGATAGCCCTGCTGGCGGGCTATATACTCGGTGATGTTGGCCACTTCGGGCGTATCGATGAAAGCACATTGCACACGCACCGGGTCGGCGCCCTGCAAGAAAAGCATGTCGCCCCGGCCAATGAGCTGATTGGCGCCCGGACGGTCGAGGATGGTGCGCGAATCGACCATGGCCGACACCCGGAAAGCGATGCGCGCCGGGAAGTTGGCCTTAATGGTGCCCGTAATGATGTTGGTGGTAGGACGCTGGGTGGCGATAATCATATGGATGCCCACGGCGCGCGCCAACTGGGCGATGCGGGCAATGGGCAGCTCGACGTCCTTGCCGGCTGTCATGATGAGATCGCCAAACTCGTCGATGACCACCACGATGTAAGGCATGTACTTGTGCCCCTTTTCGGGGTTGAGTTGGCGGTTGACGAACTTCTCGTTATACTCCTTGATGTTGCGCACGTGCGCCAGTTTCAGCAAGTCATAGCGCGTGTCCATCTCCACGCAGATGGAGTTGAGCGTCTGCACCACCTTGGTCACGTCGGTGATGATGGGGTCGCCGTCGCCGGGGAGCTTGGCCAGGAAGTGATGCTCGATGACGGAATAAATGCTGAACTCCACTTTCTTGGGGTCGACCAAAACAAATTTCAACTCCGCCGGATGCTTCTTGTAGAGCAACGAGGTGATGATGGCGTTCAAGCCGACAGACTTACCCTGGCCGGTGGCGCCTGCCACAAGGACATGGGGCATCTTCGCCAAATCCACCATGAAGACTTCGTTCGTAATGGTCTTTCCCAGCGCGATGGGCAGGTCGAAGGTGGATTCCTGAAACTTCTTGCTCCCGATGATGCTCTGCCCGGAGACGATGCGCGGCTTCTTGTTGGGCACCTCGATGCCGATGGTCCCCTTGCCGGGAATGGGGGCGATGATGCGGATGCCCAAGGCGGCAAGGCTGAGGGCGATGTCGTTCTCCAAACCCTTGATGCGCGAGATGCGCACGCCGCGCTCCAACGTGATTTCGTAGAGGGTCACCGTAGGTCCCACCGTCGCCTTGATGCTGTTGATTTCGATGCCGAAGCTGCGGAGGGTTGTCACAATCTCGTCCTTGTTGGCGTTCTGCTCCTCCATGTTCACGATAGGCTCGGCATCGTCGTAGTGCTTCAGCAAGTCGAGCGTAGGAAAGTGGTAATTCTCCAAATCGAGGCGGGGATTGTAAGGCTCCTTCAGCTCGGTGGCATATTCGTCTTCGTGCGACTCGATGTCGAACGTCGGCGCTTTGGGCGCAGAAGCCGATGCGGGCATGGAAGCCGCAGGTTCGGCTTTGGGCACCTCGATGTCCATCTTCACCTCGCCCGCCTGGGGCGTATTCTTCTCCGCTTCCGGCTCCGGACGCTCCACATCCAAGGGGATTTCCGTAGCCTTCTCCTCCTTGTCCGTAGTTTCCGGCGCCTCCTCCGGGCGGGGCGCGTTCTTTTCTTTCTTCTCTTTCTTGTCGCCCTTCTTCACGCCCCACGAGGTGTCAAATTCTTCGGGCACTTCTCCCTTCTGCTCCTCAGGGCGGACAGCCTCCTTCCGCTTCAGGTAACGGAGCGAAAGCAGGTTGCGAATCCATCCGACGGTGCGCGCGCTGAAATAGGCCAAGATGCACACCGCCGTGGCCAAGAGCAACATCCAAACGCCCGCCTCGCCCAACTGCGAAGCCAGCCAGTTGCCCACATTGTAACCGTGCAGGCCGCCCAAGTAAATAAAGGAATCCTCATACTGGTGGCGGAAAGCAAAACCAAAGAAGACGGAGAGCCACACCAACATCACCGTGCACCCGATGAACCAACGCCACAAACGCACGCGCCGCACCTTCATCAGCTTCAAACCCGCCATGAGCAGAAACAGAAGAATGCAATAGGAGGCAACGCCGAAACAATCGTTGATAAAATAACTGGCCAACTGGGCGCCGCGCGAGCCGGCATAATTCTTCACCCCGTTGTCCACCGAAGCCAATTCAGCCGCCGAGGCGTTGTCTATGATGCTTTGGTCTGCCGCGCCCGTGAAGAAGAAGGACGTGAAGGCCAACAACAGATACACAGAGAAAATGACGAGCAACAAACCCGCCAAGAAGCGCAGAGTCTCGCTCTTGCACACAGCCGCCAACTTGCCAAACACAGAAGCAGAAGGCTGCTTTTCTTTCGTCGTATTTTTCTTTTCCATCGAATAATCCGCTTGATGCTATAAGTTGGATGCAAAAGTAAGAATAATCCTCCAAGTGGCAAAATGTATTTCCAGCAAAAGGCAGGGACGGAATCACGCAGAAGCCAAATCCTCTCCATGCATCACGCGGCACCCGGCCGTGCCATCACCGGACGGAGCATCAAGAAGCCCCTAACCGGCACCCCTTGCCCAAAACTTCGAAAACCGCCACAAGAAAGTTTGCAAAGCGGGAAGAAAACTGTATCTGTAGCCTAAAGATGCACATCTGTAGCCTAAAGACGCGCATCTGCAGCCTAAAGATGGACATCTGCAACCTAAAGACAAGGCTTAATCAAGGCTCCGAACAGTTTTTCTGAAAAGACAAGAGACTTTAAAAGCCTATTTGATGTAATTACATTTTATCAACAAGAATCTCTCCCCTAATAGCTGTCACCCCCTCCTAAAACCGTCCGGACAAGTTCGGGACATGTTCGTTCCAAATTCGTTCCATGTTCGTTCCATCTTCGTCTCCTTAGAAACGAACAAATATCGAACTTGGAACGACTTCGGAACATATCATTTGTATAGAATATTCATAAACAAAAAAAGAGGACGAGCCAACTTAATGACCCATCCTCTTCATCTATAAGTTCTGTTACGTTTACGCAGCTTTCACTTTGGAAACGATGGCCTTGAATGCTTCCGGATGATTCATGGCCAAGTCGGCCAAAACCTTGCGGTTGATTTCAATGCCAGCCTTGTGCAAAGCGCCCATCAATTTGGAATAAGACATGCCTTCCAAACGAGCAGCGGCGTTGATACGCTGAATCCACAAAGCACGGAAGTTTCTCTTTTTGGCCTTACGGTCGCGGAACGCATAAGTCAGACCTTTCTCCCAAGTGTTCTTGGCAACGGTCCAAACGTTCTTTCTTGCACCAAAGTAACCTCTGGTTAATTTCAGGATTTTCTTTCTTCTTGCTCTCGAAGCAACATGATTTACTGATCTCGGCATAGTTTTTCTTGTTTTTGAATGTTAGCGCCTCTGCTCCACGCAGCGGTCTTAAAGCTAATGCATTCGGTTAATAACTTAAAATACTTTTGAAAACGCTTTTAATTATCTCATCACTAAGAGTTCCTTCACTTGGCGGACATTTGCCTGGTCTACCAATGTGGAATAACACAGATTTCTTTTCTGCTTCTTCGTCTTCTTAGTCAGGATGTGACTATGAAAAGCGTGCTTTCTTTTGATTTTACCCGTTCCGGTAAGAGTGAATCTCTTTTTGGCACCGGAGTTAGTCTTGATCTTTGGCATCTTTACTTAGTTTTTAATTATTAAATATATGGCAACGCACTATACCCGCGTTACGCATTTCTTTTTCTCATTCATTATCCTCGGCCTTTTCCTCGGCAAGGGTCTCCCCTTCTTTCGCAGAGTTGGGCTTGGAGGAGGACTTTTTGGTCACGCCTTTCTTGGGAGACAATTGGATGGTCATGCGCTTGCCTTCCAATATCGGCATTTGATCCACTTTGGCGTATTCTTCCAAGTCGTTGGCAAAGCGCAAGAGCAGGACTTCGCCTTGTTCTTTAAACAATATCGAACGGCCTTTGAAGAAGACGTATGCCTTTACCTTGTCTCCGTCTTCCAAGAAGCCTTTGGCGTGTTTCAACTTAAAGTTGTAATCATGGTCGTCCGTTTGGGGACCGAAACGAATCTCCTTCACATTGACCTTCACTTGCTTCGCCTTTTGCTCCTTTTGGCGCTTCTTCAGCTGGTAAAGAAATTTAGAGTAATCAATGATGCGACATACAGGAGGTTGTGCATTCGGAGAAATCTCTACGAGATCCGCTTCGTGTTCTTCGGCCATTCTTAAAGCCTGCGCAATCGGATAAACTTTCGATTCCACTTCGTCGCCCACAATGCGGACTTCCTTGGCACGGATTTGTTCATTAATCCGGTGTTGCCCTTTTAATTTGTCATTCTTCATTCAATACGTTAGCTTCTGCTTTCCTTGTTTTTGTTACTCTAAATTTGATTCTTTATAATGCAATTCCATGCAAAAGCAATGCCTGAAAATCAAGTTTTCAAGACATTGCCTTTGCAATTGGCCGCAAAGTTACCATTTATTTATCATATTCTGAACTTCTTCGCTGATTTTTTTCGCGAATTCTTCCACTTTCATCGTTCCTTGGTCGCCTTCACCCTGCTTGCGCACGGCAATTTCGTGATTTTCGGCTTCTTTTTCGCCGACCACCAGCATGTAGGGAATACGCTTCATTTCGTTGTCGCGAATCTTGCGGCCGATTTTCTCGTTGCGTTCGTCCACGATAGCGCGGATGTCAAATTGTTTCAGGATTTGCTTCACCTCGTTGGCATAGTCATTGAATTTCTCGCTGATGGGCAGGATAGCCACTTGGTCGGGCATCAGCCACAGGGGGAACTTGCCGGCGGTATGCTCGATAAGCACGGCCACGAAACGCTCCATCGAACCGAACGGGGCGCGATGAATCATCACAGGACGATGCTTCTGATTGTCTGCGCCTGTATATTCCAACTCAAAGCGCTCGGGCAGGTTATAATCCACTTGGATGGTGCCCAATTGCCAACGGCGGCCGATGGCGTCTTTTACCATGAAATCCAACTTGGGGCCGTAGAAGGCTGCCTCGCCATATTCAATCTTGGCTTTCAATCCTTTCTCGGCGCATGCCTCGATGATGGCCTGTTCGGCTTTCTCCCAATTCTCGTCGCTACCGATATATTTCTCGCGGTTCACCTTGTCGCGCAAGGAAATCTGGGCTTCAAAATTCTCAAAGTTCATCGAACGGAAGACAATCGAAATGATGTCCATTACCCGAAGGAATTCGTCCTTCACCTGGTCGGGACGGCAGAAGATATGGGCGTCGTCCTGCGTGAAGCTGCGCACGCGGGTCAATCCATGCAATTCGCCGCTCTGCTCGTAACGACATACGGTGCCGAACTCAGCAATGCGCAAAGGCAAATCCTTGTATGAACGAGGCGAGTTCTTGTATATCATGCAATGGTGCGGGCAGTTCATCGGCTTCAAGAAGTATTCTTCGCCTTCCTCCGGCGTGTGAATGGGTTGGAAAGAGTCTTTGCCATACTTGGCATAGTGTCCGGAGGTGATATACAACAATTTGTTGCCAATGGGCGGGCAGATGACTTCCTGGTAATCATAACGGGCCTGTATGCGACGCAAGAATTCTTGCAAGCGAAGGCGCACGGCGGCACCTTTCGGAAGCCACATGGGAAGACCTTTGCCCACGGTGTCCGAGAACATGAACAAGTCCATTTCCTTGCCAATCTTGCGGTGGTCGCGTTTCTTGGCTTCTTCCAAAAGCACGAGGTATTCATCCAGCATCTTCTTCTTCGGGAAGGTGATGCCATAGATGCGGGTCATCATCTTGCGGTCTTCCTGGCCACGCCAATAAGCGCCTGCCACCGAAGTCAACTTGATGGCCTTGATGGGAGCCGTCGTCATCAGATGGGGGCCACGGCACAAATCTGTAAAAGCGCCTTGCGTATAGGTCGTGATGTGCCCGTCCTCCAATTCTGAAATCAGTTCGCACTTATAGGTTTCGCCGCGTTCGCCAAACATCTTCAGCGCATCGGCCTTGGATATGTCGGCTCTGACCACAGCTTCTTTCTTAGCAGCCAATTCCATCATTTTTTGTTCGATGGCGGGCAAATCGCCTTCCTTGATGGTTGTCTCGCCCGGATCGACGTCATAATAGAAACCGTTCTCGATGGCCGGGCCGATGCCGAATTGGATGCCCGGATACAACTCTTGCAAAGCCTCGGCCAGCAGGTGGGCGCTGGTATGCCAAAAAGCATGCTTGCCTTGTTCGTCCTCCCACTTGTAGAGCACGACATTGGCATCTTGCATGATGGGACGCCCCAAATCATAAGTTTCTCCATTTACGCCACAAGCCAATACCTCTTGTGCCAACCGGGCGCTGATGCTTTCCGCAATCTGCAAACCCGTCACTCCTTCGTTATACTCGCGAACGGAGCCGTCAGGAAATGTAATTTTTATCATAAGTAATAAGTATTTCGTCTTTCAGCACGCAAAATTAGCTAATTATTCGCTGATATTCTATTTTTTATAAAAAAAATGTCATTCAGGCAATTCTGTAAAGCGTTTGATGATGTTATAAGCCGACACGATGCCCAATTCGCCCGCCTTGCTCAAGTCGGCAATGCCCAGCTTGTTTTCGCCTAAGAATATGCGCGTCAATCCTCGGTTGAAATAAGCCTCGGCAAAATCAGGATTCAACTCGACGGCCTTGTCATAGTCGGCCAATGCCGCCCGATAATCTTTCAACATCGAAAGCACGTTGCCCCGGTTATAATAGGCATACACGAAGTCGGGAGCCAAACGGATGACATTGTCCAAGTCTTTCCGCACGATTTCATAATCCATAGCCGTAACCTGGCCTTCGGATGGGGTTTCGCCGATACGTTGGCCGGCGCCTTCGCGCAAGGATGTCTCCGCCTTTTTATACTCCAATTCCTTATACCGCACCAAGGCGCGCATGAAATAGGCAGGGAAGAAATTGCCATCCAACAAGATACATTGGGTGAAATCGTCAATCGAACTGGAGAAGTCCTGCACCAGATAGAAGTCCAATCCGCGCATAAATCGGATCTTGGCATTCGTCGGGTCGTTTACAATCGCTGCGGTATGCGTATCTATCAAAGCGAAATGGAACTTCACTTGTTCTTCTGTCAACGGAGCCTCCATATTAGTGATGCGCAACGGCTTCGGGAAAATCTTTTCCAAGTTCAATTCGTCGACATATTTATGGAAATGCACGATGTGCTTCACGTCGCTCACCTTTTCATAATAAGTCAATGCGTACATGGGCTCCAACTTGATTGCTACATTCCGGTTCTGCACCCGTCCGCGATAATCGCTTGTATAGCGTTGGCCCATTTCAGAATCGTCGGCTATCACAATCTTCCGATAATTGCGGATGTTTTTGTCCGACTTCTTGCGCGTTTTGCTCTCGTCATCGCCTTCGGGCTCTTTTGCCTCATTCTCCGCCAAATCATTGTTCCCGCTCTTCGAAACATTGTTGCGCCTGTCTATCTGCATCTGCATCAGTTTGAATTCGTCCTGCTCGGCACCCTTGGCATCCCCCATTTTACGGCGAGCCTCCGCCCGATAATAATAACCGGTCGTGAAGTTAGGATATTCCTCAATCACCTTGGAATAATCGCTCACGGCTCCTCGGTAATCCCCCGTTTGCGCGCGCAACAAACCACGGTTAAAGGCAGCCATCATGTTGTCCGGCTCTATCTCTAATACGAAATCAAAGTCCTCGATGGCCCGGTTGTCATCCCCCACTTGCGCACGCAGCAAACCACGGTTATAATGCCCCAAGAAGTTATTGGGGTCGATGTCCAGCGCCAAATCATAGTCGCGCATGGCTCCTCGCAAGTTATTTTGATGGAAACGCGCCAAAGCCCGGTTGATATAATAGCCGGCATTGCGGGCGCTCAGGTGGATGGCTTGATCCAAATCCGACTCGGCATCCGCATACTGCCCTTGCGCCAGACGCACAACAGCACGAGCTCCCCACCCGTCCGGTTCATACCGCTCCAACTCAATGGCTTTGTTGAAATCCTGCAAAGCTTGCAATGTGTCTTTTTGTTGCAAATCCACCTCTCCCCGCATCAGGTAAGCAGGCATGTAACGGGGGGAAATTTGAAGCAACTTGCCCAAATCCTCTTTGGCCGATTCGTAATCCTTCTTTTGTATATGACACAACGAAAGATTGTGCCACAACACCAAGTTCTCAGGATCATATTCCAAAGCGGATTGGTAATCTTCTATCGCCCCGTCAAACTTTCCTTGCCGGATACGCGCCAAACCCCGGATTTGGTAGGCGCTCACCACAAACGGATTTCGCTTAATCACTTCGTCGCAATCCGACTCGGCTCCTTGATAATCGTCCAAATTCAATTTAGCCAACGCCCGAAAGAAATAAGGCTCGAACAAGTAGGGCTTTGCATTGATTACCTGATTGAAATATTGGATAGAAAGTACATAGTCTTCAAAATACAACGCATTCCTGGCTATCATCATCACGCGCTCCGTATTGATTTGCGCATACAGTGCCGTGGGCAACAACAAAAGTGTTATCAATATCTTTTTTATCATTGTCGTCAATACTGCTTGAAAACGAAACAAAAGTAGCGTTTTTCAGCCACTTAACAGGATAAACGAAGTACTTTTTGTATTTTTTGTACCTTTTACACCTTCCTACACGCTTCCTTTACTTACGCACGGTTTTCACCTTATACGTGCAATGCGCTTTGCCTTTCAGCATGGCATTCAATTTCCCTTTCAGCATTTGCTTGCGCAGAGGGGACAAATGATCAATAAACATCTTGCCCTCCAAATGGTCAAACTCATGCTGCATCACACGCGCCAAGTATCCCTCGACCACTTCATCGTGCTTTTCAAAATTCTCGTCCAAATAGGTCACACGAATCCGATTTCCCCGCTTCACACCTTCGTGAATCCCAGGCAAACTCAGACAGCCTTCTTCCATCGTGACCTCGTCGCCCTCGACCTCCAAAATATGGGCATTAATATAAGCCTTGCGGAAGTCCTTATACTCCGGGAATTCGTCCGACAAAACATCCAAATTGATGACAACCACCCGGATTGGCAATCCGATTTGAGGAGCCGCCAACCCCACTCCCTCGGCTTTGTCCATCGTTTCAAACATATTTTCTATCAACTCTTTCAGATTCGGGTAATCCGAATCAATATCTTCTGCTACTTTTCGCAATACGGGTTGCCCGTACACATAAATAGGTAAAACCATATATTCAAATTGAGATTTAAAAATTATACCTGCTGCCTTATAATTTCAAACGCTTACTTTCCAAATACGTCTGTAGAATAATAGTCGCGCTGATTTCATCCACCAACGCCTTATTCTGGCGTGCCTTTTTCTTCAATCCGGCATCCAACATGGCACGATGCGCCAAAACAGACGTAAAACGTTCATCGACATATTCCACCGGAATATCCGGCACTTTCCGAACCAATGAGCGAACAAAAGCCTCGACAAATTTCATGTTTTCGGATTGCTCGTTATTCATCTGCTTCGGAAGTCCCACCAAAATGCGCTCCACAGGCTCCTTTGCCACATAATCCACAAGGAACTGCAACAACTCATGGGTTGGCACCGTGGTCAATCCATTGGCAATCATCTGCAACGTGTCGGTAACAGCTATGCCCGAACGCTTGCGTCCATAATCTATGGCCAAAATTCTACTCATATCGGGCACAAAAATACAACAAAATTTTGGAAAAGGAAATCGAAAAACTTCACCCGGACAAAGAAATAATAAAAACTAAAGCATAAATGGTATGCGCAAAGGGTGAAAGTTGAGAGGACGACACAAAGTGCCGGCAAAAGGCTGACAAAAGAAGAGGGAACATCAACTGACGCTCCCTCTTCACTTTTAACTATAATAATCTACTCGAGATTACTCAAGAATAACGACACGGTTCAAGAAGTTCTTGCCGAACATGTTCTCCGTACCACCGAATCCTACGAGTTCGAGTTGGTCCTTATCAACGCCTTCTGCAATCAAAGCATCGTAAACCACCTGAGCACGCTTTTCAGACAACTTCTGGTTCCAAGAAGCGCTACCCGTAGCCTTATCAGCATAACCGGCAACTTTGTACTTCTTGTCCGGATTAGCCTTCAGGATCTTAGCAGCCAACTGAATGTTCACCTTGCCATAGTCATCCAAACGAGCGCTACCAATCTTGAAGAAGATAGCACGCGGACCAGCAACCTGAACTTCCTTCGTCACTTCTCTAACTTCGGGCTTCACGTTAGCCAAAGCATTCTTACAATTAGCCAAGTCTGCACGAGCTTGCTCCAACTCGCTTCTATACTTGTTGATTTCGTCGTTCAAAGCATCCTTTTCAATCTTGGATACATAAGGAACGAACTTCTTGCCGCCAAATGTATAAGTAACACCGGCACCTACATAGATACCGCCTACGGTGTGAGCCGTAGAAAGGTAGCCCAAGTAAGAAGCGGCCAACTCGCCACGAGCTTCCACGTCGATGTCAATATATTCGTTCACATTGAATTTACCTTGCAAACCAACAGAACCGTTTACATAAGCACGAGTTTTCTCTTCGCCGGCAGGAACTCTTTGCCAAGTATTTCCATTCGTGGAAATCATGCCATTGGCAGACTTGGCAATCGTAATGCCCGGACCTGCGAAAACAGAAAGATTGAACAGACGGTCAGGATTATATCCCCAAATTGCGTTGGAGATATTGTACATAGCATCCAAACGGATTTGGCCTACGTTCTTGTCATAATCGGCAATCGAACCTATCGCATTGCCTTGAGCATCCCATGTACCCTTGGAGTGACGAGTGTCAAAGTTGGCCTTCCACAAGCCTCCTTGAACACGAGCGCCCCAAACCGGGCTGAACCATTTACCCAAAGACAAGGTGATGTGAGGAGCAGGCGTGCCGAACTTGCCTTCGCTCTTACCCGAATTTACCATAGAAATACCGCCCGTAACGCTGACAAAGATATTATCTCCAGCCTTTTCGTTGACGTATTTCTCTTTTGATTGACCATACACAGTCGTTGCTGCACCGGCCAACAGTAAAGATAATATTACTAATTTACTTTTCATTTTTGTTAATTTTAAATGTTCAACTCTTTTTTCATTCTTATTTGCCCCGACCACTATCCTTACTTCAGATAAATCTTGTAAGTAAGTCCGCCGGTAAAGTACTTCATCTTTTGCAATTCTACCTGCGCATGCAAATGGTTGAAAAGCAAATAGGTGGCACCGAAAGCAAAATCTTTCGCATCATACTCTGCAATTACCCTCAATTGCGGATGAAAAGACGGATTCCACGTGATGCCTGCCGCAGGGCCGTTCAACGGATACTCTACGCGGTGATTGAGAAGCCAAGAAAGGTGAACGCCAATCTTTTCTTTCCCAATGGGGATATGCTTGGTTGCCGCCACATAAAAACGACAGAAGAAGCCATTGCCCTCGCCCGAGGAAGAGATTTCCCCGCCTCCCGACTCAGTATAAGGATCCGAAGTTCCCACTACTACTGCCGGCATATATTTCCAAAACTGTCCTTCTTTCAGCAGCCGGAGCCGGAAAGAGAAGTATCGATCTTGGTTCGTAAACCCGCTGTAACCATGCTGGGCAAGCCCCAACGATTCCGCCGTCACAAGTGTGCATGTATAGCCTACTTCCAACCACGGAAATATGGTCACATTCAGAAAGTAATTGAACGTATGATAGTACCAGTGAGGAGGAGTGATCTCCTTGTTTAAAAAATTACCACCGATCATCACCGTTTTGTCCCGCTGCATTTCCGCCGAAGGGGCATTCAACAAGCCGGTGGTACCATACGTCAATTGTGCAGAAAGCAAAAGAGGCAAGCATAAAGCCAAACCTATCAAAAAGATCTTCTTCAACATTATCTCCTACCGCCTTTGCTTTCTGTTTATAGAAGCTCTACGAATTAGAGTTCAGGAGTCACAATACCACCACCGGCATTGATGTTGCCTCCGTGGTCGTGGCCATGACCGTGGCTGTATTCGTAATTGTGGTTAGGAGTCGTTTCGAGAGTGAAGCCCAAACCGTTTACACCCTTCACCGTAACGTTAGCCTGTTCGCTATCCGTAGTGAACGTGTATTGCAACTCGTTCATGTGATAAGTCAAATTAACAGCTACCAAAGCAGTCCAAGGAGCCAAGTTGATGACATAGTCAAATGCCATTTCTCTAGCCTCGCCGAACTGGCCGATATTCTGACCCAGATATTGTTCAATCCATGCTGCCAATTCTGCAGAAACGCCGGTCAAATCAGGCTCTGTAAAGCCATATTCGACAACGAATGTTCTTGTGAATTGAGCGCCTTCGTCTTCAGCAATCAAATCCAAGCCCGGATATTCAGCGCTTGTGAAACGACGAGTTTCCTCGGAAGGCAAGTTAATCAACTCAACCTTTACATCCAAATCAGAAGTACTCTTAGACATGGCTACATTCACCACTGCAGTATATACCTGGCCGTCTTGCATAGTCGGTACATTGAACGTGCGGCTAGCTGCCACATAACCGTCCATCTCTACAGTCAACACCTTGCCATCGCCCGGAGCAGTCAACTTGATGGAGTAAGCGCCTCCGTCAGCCGTAGCCGTTGCCGTTTGTCCGTCTACGCTAATCGTAGCAGCCAAAGGCGCACCCGTTTCCAAATCCGTAATCGTACCAGCTACATAGTAAGCAGCGGGTTCGGGTTCATACGGCTGAGGAACATCACCGTTCTCAGAATCATAGCAGCTTGCAAACATCGTACTAACTGCCAACACAGCTAATGCCAACTTGGCATTAAGCCCGAAAATTTTACTTTTCATCTTCATCTCAATAAAATTAAAAATTTAACAATTCACTTCTTATAAAATATGGGTTTAAACTATTTTCCTGCGCAATGGTATTCCCCAAACTTGCATTATAGGATTTGCCATAATACCGTTCGTTACCCGCATTATAAACGATGCCGAACGAACGAGACGGCAACACGCGCGGAATGTACCCTCTACGTTTATACTTATACGGAGGCAAGTTTATCTGAAAACGGAACCCTCCATTATACCCTTTGTTGCCGGCATGTTGCACCTTCGTGGCGTAAAAGCCGATGGACGTATAGCGGAAGTTGCGCGTCATCTCGAAACGGACTCCTTTTTCGCCCAGCAAATACTGTTCCACTTTCAATTTCAACTGCGTATTATACCGGGGCCAATAAAAGCCGCCTCCTAAAGTCCACGTCAAACGTTTCAAAGGGCTCACTTTCCATCTCCAATTCACGAATCTCGAACGGCCTGTATAGCCGATGCGGCCTTCGACCGAGAATCGCTCATCTTTGAAGTAATGCACCGCGCTCAGGTCGCCTCCCCATCTGCTGTTGGTAAACGTCCCGACCGCTGCTGTCAAAAAAACATTCCCCGGCAATCTTACTTGCTGGGTCAGTCCTATGTATCCTTGGCGTATCTTCCCGTATGACGGTCCAAAATCGTTGTATATCGGAATTATCACCTGCGCGTTCACCTTGCCGCCCTTCCACAAAGAGACTTCGATGGTTGGGTCCAAATTGAACAGCACGGTATAAACCTGCGTAATGACCAGATTCTGCATCGACAAATCGGGATATACCACCACATCAACCTTGAACAAAGAACTATTTTTCGTCTTTACCTTCCGAACCTTCTGCCAAGAACCTTGCAAATCGTAACTGATGTTCCAATCGCGACGTTCGGCCACCGACACGGTATCACCCTTTATCGGATGATAGTAAAGCGAAATTTGAGGCACGTTGTTATCCAATACGATGATGCGACACGGTTTTCCTGCCGGCAACCCCATTTTTTGGATAATATCAACAGCTTTTCCGATGCCGATTCCTTGCAAACGATATGCCGAATTCTGCAACACGTATACACGTTCTTCGTCATCTTCCAGCCACCCGACATTCTCAAAGCCCATCTCCACCAATGCGTCCACCGTGCTTTCGCCCGTTTGTGCAAAGCCTTCAGCAACCGTCAGGCTGCATAAAAAGAACGCCGTGAACAGCACTATTGTTTTAGTAGCTAGGAACTTTCTTATGTCCAGGTTTCTGTTACGCCTCATTCCATTCATTGTTTTTTGTATCCAAACGACACAAAATACGTTGCAAAAATAGACACATTTTTTATAACGCCAAAGAAATAGATGAAAAAATATTTGCGAAATTCAATTTCATCAATAAACAAACCTCACGTTGTCCACCCAAAATGAGTTGCCCGGCGAACCGATGTAGGCGCCTCCATGACTGGAAGTGAACTGCAACTGGAGGTGCGTGGGACTATCTTTGGCGGAGCCCCAGCCAATCTCTTGGATAGGCACGCTCTCTCCTTTGCTATTGACGGCGTAGCGTTCTTGCACCTGGAGACGCATCATATCCGGGTCGTAATCAGGATGGTTGGTAATATCTCCGTACAAGATGGTAAAGGTGGCATTGTTCTGCCAATCTGGCGTGGTTTTGTCAAAACGGACGACCATTGTGCCGACACGCTTGGCGTAGATGTTGCCATCTTCATCCTCCCAACGCTTCTGGAGATAGAGGTTGACTTCGGGGAAATCACGCCCTTCCACGTCCTTGATGCGGCTGAAGCCGGTGGCGCGGATGCGGTTGGGGCGGTCGGACATCTTGACTTTATAATCGAAACGGATGGCCTTCGGTTTTTGAGTAAAAGGAATGCCCGTATCCAACATCCGCATCGGATTCTTGGTACCGGTGATGGGTTCGTGCATCTCGCCCAAGAAAACAGAGCCGGCGGCCAATACCGTAATATTGACAATGCCAAGCACCTTGACACTCTCCATGCGGGTATCCATCCGGGCACAGTAACCATTGCCACGCTTTTCCGGGAAAACAGACGTATTGGTCTTTGTAATGCCTGCCACACGCGCCATGACATTGGACGACGCCCATGGCGAACCGCCCAGATTCTTATAAGCCTCGTTGCTGACAAGCGTCTTCGTAGGACCGATGGCATAAACATGCTTTGTCTCCCCGCCAATGATGCCGGATTCCTTGATTTGCCGGTCAATCCATTGATCCATGTTTCCGAAAGGAATCTCCTCCACCCGCTCTTCCTGCGCCATCAGGGGGGCACAGGTCAAGAAAGTGAGAATCAGACAAAATAGATAAGATTTTTGTTTCATAGTTAAATGATAATTTAGTTGACAAGTTAACAAGACTACGAGGACAGGGCTTATCACTTGTAAATCTGTTTACTAACAGGCCTCGTTGCCTCGTTAACTCGTCCCCTTGTCAACTTATAAATTCCTATTTATCAGATTTCATACCCCCACTGCTCCAGCGCGAAGCCCCAATTCTCCTGCACAAGGCGCACGGTGCGGTCGTCGTACTTATACTTGTTCTTCTTGTAGCCCTTCTTGCCGCCCACGTACTTCTCTATGGCGGCACGCGACTCGGGGAAGCCGGGCAGGGAGAGGGCTTGGTAGATGTGCTCGGTCATGCCCATGGCGTCGGCCTCGAAGTCCTCGAACTTCACCTCGATGAGGTTGCCGGCGGGGATGCACGCCTTGTCCGCCTCGTACTTGTGGTAGAGCTTGGCGTAGATGGAGAGGATGTTCTGCTCCAGTTCTTCGGGCGTGATGTCCTCCAGCTTCAGGGGCTGGATGGTGTTGGTGAAGAAGCTGCGCGTGCTCTCGAACACGGTGTAGGGGTTGCGCATCAGGTAGATGAACTTGGCATTGGGGAACATCTTGACCAACTCGCGGACACGGCCCGTGTGGGGCGGGTTCTTGCTGAGGAACTGGGTGCCGTGCGTATTCCAAAGGGAAATCTTGATGAGCTTCACGAAAGTCTCTTCAAACGCCTTCAACTCCTGCGGCGTGATGTCGTTGAAGAGCAGATATTTCTCCGCATATTCCTGCTGATACTTGGGGAAGAACCAGAAGTTGTAATACGTATAGGGCATCATGTTGGCCAGGGCGAACTCCTCTTCCTGGGGCAGGTCTACGGCCAGTTCCATGTTGTCCGTGGGGCGCTTGTCGGGCATCAGCCAGCTCATGTTCTTCTTGAAGAAGGGCTGGCCCCACATCATGAGGTGCGGGAAAACGGTCTGATACGTGGTGTTATAGCCGAAATGCTTGTCGCACGAGAAGACGTTGTGCACGAAGGTCGTCCCGCTCCGCCAATGGCCGAGGATGAACACGGGGTCGTGCTCCAACGGCTTGTCGGCCAATAGCTTCCGGTATCTGTTATCTTGCAGGGAAACCAATGTGGAGAGCAGGCGGCACACGGCCTTGGTCAGGCGGTACTTGCCACGGTAGGCCGGGTCGATGACGCGCCCCGCACTCACCGCCTTGAAGGTTTTCCAATCTGCGCCCACCAGGGTGTTGATGGGGAGTTTATTGAATTCTAATAAGCCCATAAAACTATCATTTTAATCTGCACCTGTGCCGATGTCCTGACCCGCCTGTCCGCCTTGGCTGGACGAAGGCCGTGCCTTGACTGGACGGAGGCGTTGCCTTGACTGGACGGAGGCGTTGCCTTGGCTGAACGGAGGCAAAGGGTGCTATGTTACTACTTATTTACTTTAATGGCGATGCCCTGCCGGTCGAGTTCCTTCACCACCTTGTCCACCGCCTCATACTGCTCCGGCGCGATGCCCAACTTCGGGAGGTCGAGCGTGGGAATGTCCTCGTCCACAAGCATGTCCTTGTCCTCGATGCGGTCGATAATCATGCCCACGGCGCTGGTGTTGTTCGTGATGGGGTCGATGAGGATGAACGAGCCGGTGGCCTTGTTCTTCCGATAAGGGTCGAAGAAAAGCTCCTTGGCGGTGGTGATGACCACGCGGGCTATCTGGTTGAGCTGCATGGGCAGGGTGTCCCTTGTCAATTGTCCATTGTCAATTGAAAGGTGCTCCATGGTGTTGACGTCCACCTTGTACTTGATGTCCGTGACGTGCGAGCGGCTCAGGTTGGTGGTCTGCTTGATGAAGAACGACTTGTTCATGTCCATCGGCTCCTCGTCCATCCAGACGAGCATCGCCTCGAAGTTGCGGCCTTCGTAAGGCAGGTTATCCGGGTGAACCAGCATTTCGCCGCGCGACACGTCTATCTCGTCCTCCAGCGTCAATGTGACGGACTGGGGCGGGAAGGCGTAATCCAGTTCCCCGTCGTAGGTGACGATGCTCTTCACGCGCGACTTCTTGCGCGAAGGCAGGGCCATCACTTCATCCCCCTTGTGTACCACGCCCGATGCCACCTTGGCGCTGAAGCCACGGAAGTTGAGGTTGGGGCGCAGGACGTATTGCACGGGATAGCGGAAATCTTGCAGGTTGTGGTCGTTGCCGATGTGCACCGTCTCCAGGAAGTCCAGCAGGGCGGGGCCGGTATACCACGGTGTGCGGGCGGATTTCTCCACCACGTTATCTCCGTCGAGGGCGGAGAGCGGGATGCACGTCACGTCGGGCACGCCCAGCGGCTCGATGAACTTCCGGTACTCGCCCACAATCTCATTGAAGCGCGCCTCGGAGAAGTCCACCAGGTCCATCTTGTTCACGGCCAGCACCACGTGCTTGATGCCCAGCAGGGAGACGAGGAACGTGTGGCGGCGCGTCTGGGTGATGACGCCCAGGCGGGCATCTACGAGGATGATGGCCAGGTTGGCCGTAGAGCCTCCCGTAATCATGTTGCGCGTGTATTGCTCATGCCCCGGCGTGTCGGCGATGATGAACTTGCGCTTGTTGGTCGAGAAGTAGCGGTAGGCCACGTCGATGGTGATGCCCTGTTCGCGCTCGGCCTTCAAGCCGTCCAGCAGGAGGGCATAGTCGATGTGGTCGCCGGCATTGCCCACACGCTTGCTATCACGTTCCAAGGCGTCCAACTGGTCTTCGTAAATCTTCTTGCTATCGAACAACAGGCGGCCGATAAGGGTCGACTTGCCATCGTCCACCGAACCTGCGGTGAGGAACCTCAAAAGGTCTTTCTTCTCATCCCTACGGAGGAACTCCTCAATTGACAATTGACAATTGACAATTGACAATTCTTTGTTATCTAAGTTTTCCATTGTTTTCTTTCGTCTTTTTTATAATCGATATTAAGAGTCTCAACAACTCTTTACAATCCTTTATTATAGAATCATATTCGACTTCCGTCAAATAATCTGCTTCATGCAGCAGCATCAGCCAATACTCTGTTTCATTGGCCTCCTTCAGAGCTATGCTTAGTTTATTGATAAAGTCTGCTGTCGATTGCGCATGTTCACTTTCGCGCACCAATGCTCCAATGGCTGTACCACTTCTCAACACCTGCTTGGAAAGGACATATTCTTTCCTTTCCTCACACAATATCTTATAAAGTCGCACTACCCGTATAGCAAAAGCAAACGACTTATCTTTCACAAAGTTCTCACCCCTCATCGTAATTGTCAATTATCAATTGTTAATTGTCAATTATTAGAAGTATCCTTCGCGTTTCTTCTGCTCCATGCTGGCCTCCTGGTCGAAGTCGATGACACGGGTTGTGCGCTCGCTCTTGGTGGTGGTCATCATCTCCTCCACAATCTTCTCGATGGTGTCGGCCTCGCTCTCGATGGCGCCGGTCAAGGGCCAGCATCCCAAGGTGCGGAAGCGTATCTTCTTCATCTGAATCTTGTCGCGGTATTGTTCGGGCAGGCGGTCGTCATCGGGCATGATGAGGTTGCCGTCTATCTCTACGACCGGACGCTCCTTGGCGAAGTAGAGGGGGACGATGGGGATGTTCTCCAGGCGGATGTATTGCCAGATGTCCAGCTCCGTCCAGTTGCTCAGGGGGAAAACGCGGATGCTCTCGCCCTTATGCACACGGGCATTGTAGATGTCCCACAACTCGGGGCGTTGGTTCTTGGGGTCCCATTGGTGGAAACGGTCGCGGAAGGAGAAGATGCGCTCCTTGGCACGGGACTTCTCCTCATCGCGGCGCGCCCCGCCGAAGGCCGCGTCAAACTTATACTTGTCCAGCGCGTGCAGCAGGGCCTGGGTCTTCATCAGGTCGGTATGCACCTTGCTTCCGTGGGTGAAGGGGCCTACGCCAGCCTTGAACGCCTCCATGTTGCTCTCCACAATCAGGTTCCACCCGTACTTCTTGGCATACTCGTCGCGGAATTGTATCATCTCCTTGAACTTCCACTTGGAGTCGATGTGCATCAGGGGGAAAGGCACTTTGCCGGGATAGAAAGCTTTCTCGGCCAGGCGCACCATGACCGACGAGTCCTTGCCGATGCTGTAGAGCATGACGGGATTCTCAAACTCCGCGGCCACCTCGCGGATGATGTGTATGGACTCGGCTTCGAGTTCCTTCAGGTGGCTCAGTTTATATTCTTCCATTTGTTATCTGTTTATTTCTTCTCAATCTTGGGTAAAATCAACTCCAACAACTTGCCTACCGACTCTTCCACGCTGAGCACGGACGTGTCCAGTGTCAACGCCGGATGCTCGGGCGCTTCGAAGGGAGCGGATATGCCGGTGAAGTTCTTTATCTCGCCCCGGCGCGCCTTGGCGTACAGACCCTTCACATCCCTGCGCTCGCACTCCTCGATGGGCGTGCTGACATAGACCTCCACAAAGTCGTCCTTGCCGATGATGCGGGCGGCCATCTCGCGGATGTCGTTATTGGGGCTGATGAATGCCGCCAATGTCACGATGCCCGTGTCCACGAACAATTTGGACACTTCCGCGATGCGGCGTATGTTCTCCACACGGTCGGCTTCCGTGAAACCTAAGTTGTTGTTGATGCCGCTCCGGATGTTGTCCCCGTCCAGGATGCGGCACAGGATGCCCCGCTTGTGCAACTCTCGCTCCAAGGCGATGGCGATGGTGCTCTTGCCCGAGCCGCTCAGCCCGGTAAACCAAATCATGACCCCATGCTGGCCAAGCAATTCTTCTTTGTCGGCACGGGCCAGCATCTTGTCGAATATCGGATAGATGTGTTCTGCCATATTATATATGTATATGTTAACCTACCGCCGTAAATGGCCATATCAACGGGATAAGGCTTACGGAGATAATCATGACTATCAGGTCCATCGGGACACCTATCTTCAAGAAGTCGGTAAACTTATAGTTGCCGGCACCCTGCACAATCAGGTTTGTCTGATAACCGATAGGCGTGGCAAAGCCGGCCGACGCCGCAATGCAGATGGCAATGAAGAAAGGCATCGGGTCGACACCGAACTTCTCAGCCGTCTCCAAAGCCAAGGGGAAAGCCAAGGCCGCGGCGGCATTGTTCGTCACCAGTTCCGTGATTATCAGCGTCACGAGATAGAGCAAGGCCAGCGCGCCCCACGCTCCCAAAGAGCCGGCCACCTGCTTGATGAAGTTGGCTATCAACGCCGCCAGCCCCGATTCCTCCATGGCCGCGCTGATGGCAAAGGCGCAGGCTATCGTTATCAGGATGTCCCAACTGATGTATTTCGTATATTTCTTGGGCGGAAAAAGTTTGAGCCACGCCATCACCACGGCCGTGACCGAAGCGAAGAAGAACATGTCCATCTTCACCCGCGGGAAACTCTCCTGGAAGAAAGGCAACTCGCCGATGGTGGCTCCCACAATCATGATGATGAGAAGCGCCAACGCCGTCCATTTCTTCCATCCGGGCATCTGACGGGTGGGTATTTCCTTCCCGTTGGTCATCATCAGGAAAACGGACGAGTCGCCCCATGTCTTTGTAAAGGCGTCATCGGCCAGCAAGACCAGCGTGTCGCCTTCCTGCAAGCGCACTTCGCCCAGATTGTCGGTTATCACCTGTCCGCCCTGGCGGATTTCCTTGATTTCGGCCCCATAACGACGCTTGAAATCGAATGTTTTCAGCTTGCGCTTCAAGCCGGGGAAGCGGGAAGCGAGCACCACTTCCACCACGTGTTGTCCGTTGCCTTCGGCCACATCCGCCTCCTCCTCCTCAAAGTTGTCGGGACGCTCGGCGGGCAATAGTTTTTTGGATGTCAGAATGATAAAAAGAAGCCCCGCCACCGTGATGGGTATTCCGATGTAGGCCAAGTCGAACATTTTCAGGCCTTCGTAGCCGCGGTCTATCATCATGCCGTGCACCACCAGGTTGGTGGAAGTGCCTATCAGCGTACACAAGCCGCCCAGGATGGTGGCGTAGGAAAGGGGAATCAGGAACTTCGTGCAGGAGAGGCCCACACGCTTCGACCAGTTCTTCAATATCGGCGCGAAGATAACCACCACGGGCGTATTGTTCAAGAAAGCCGAGAAAGCGCTCACGATGGGCAGGATGCGCGTCTGCGCCTTGGCCACGGTCGTTTTCTCGTTGGGAAGAAGTTTCTTGACCACGGTGCTCAACGCTCCGCTCTGCCGGATGCCCTCGCTCACGAGGAACAGCAGAGCCACCGTAATCATGCCCCGGTTGCTGAAGCCGGCCACCATCTGCTGGGGGCTGATGATGCCCGCCACCATGAACAGCACCACCACGCTCAGCAGCACGATGCCGGGACGCATCTTGTCTTTAATCAGGGCTATCAGCATCCCTATCAGCCCGAGCAGTACGAAGAGTATTTCAAAATTCATAAGTCTCGACATGAATTAATCCATCCGCCGCCCTAGCCTTCCGCATGAGGGAAAACGATGAACCACGGATTCAACAAATCTTCCTTATTATATTGCAACGGCGCGCCGCCATCGGCTTGGCGAACCTCGCCGCCCGCCACACGGACAATGGCATGACCGGCCGCCGTGTCCCACTCCATCGTAGGAGCAAACCGAGGATACACGTCCGCCTTTCCTTCGGCAATCAAGCAGATTTTCAAGGAACTGCCGCTCGAACGCAACTCCACCCGCTCGTGCGCTTGCCTCATCCGTTCGATGTAGGCTTCCGTCTCGGGCGTGGAGTGCGAACGCGAAGCCACGACGACAAACGCGTCGCGTTCTTCCTGCCGGGGCAGACGGGCGCCCCGCCGCATCAAGTCGTCCACCGTTTCTGCGCCCAACGCCCGGATGCCCTCCACCTTGAAAGCGCCCAAACCTTCGGCGGCAAAATACAACCATTCCTTGACCGGCACATAGATAACGCCCATCACCGGCACGCCACGGCGCACAAGGGCGATGTTGACGGTAAACTCCCCGTTTCGTTTGATAAACTCCTTGGTGCCGTCCAACGGATCGACTATCCACAATTCCGTCCACGCAGCCCGCTCGGCATAAGGGATTTGCCTCCCCTCCTCGCTCAATATCGGAAACGGCGTCCCCGCCTTCAGCAACGCGCTGATGGCCTCGTGCGCCCGTCGGTCGGCAATGGTCAAGGGCGAATTGTCCGCCTTCCGCTCCACTTGGAAATCGGCTTCGGGATCCTCATACACCCGCCGGATTCTCTCTCCGGCTTGCAAAGCGGCATCAATCGCCTTTGTCATAATCTCTTTTTCTTCCATATCCAATCTCCCTATGAAGCCGCAAAAATAGAAACTTTTCCATTTGCAAAAGTTTTCGCCCTCAGCATTATAACATTCTTTAACCCCTGCATATCCTCTTTTTCGCAGATACTTGTCCCCAAGTCCAGCCCCCATCCGCCTGCCCTTTCGGCCGGACGAAGAAAAAGGAAGGCGCGGAAGCCACCCCCATGCGCAGATGCCTGCCGCAAGAAGTGTCCGCCGCGCCTTCGCGATTCCAACCACGCTTGCCCTTTTATCCGAACAAGTCCTCGTCGTCTCCGCCTTCCCCGCCGCCGGTTTCGCCGCCGGGTTGGGTTGTCACCCCGTCATTCTGCAAGCAGACGCTGTTGGCCACCTCCTTGCCATCCGCGCTGCAAAAGCCCAGGTAGACCGCCAAAGCGTCGTCCGCCCAATGCGAAGGCAGCGTCAGCCCCGCCGTCCCATCGGCACGAGTGGCCGCCGACAAGTCATACACAGCTTCTTGCCGTTCTTTGTCATAGGCCAAGACCAAAGCCACGTCGTCGGCCATCGCATTGCCCACGCCGCTGTTGTCCGTCCACGTGAAGGTCAGACTGCTGCCGTCGGCCGATACCGAAGCCCCGCCGGCTGTCATCAGGCTGCCACGGCTGACCAACACCTTGTCATAATTCAGCGTTGCCTCCTCGCCGCAACCTTCGGCCGCATAGCGCAGCAGATAGGACATCGCCTCGCTGTACGCCGACTGCCCCCGCGCATGGTTGCCAAAGCCCACACGGATGAACTTCGGCATCGCTTTCAAAAAACGGACTGCTTGTGTAAATTTGCCGCGTTGGCAAACTTGAGTTTCAGACTTAGCGTCGCTATACGATGCCGCAAGCGAACGCATGTAATTAATCGAGTTCCAAGAACTCCCAACTACGGTCCCTACCTTCCCGGAGAAACCGCCAAGAATACCATTAGCAATTCTAGCCATGATTCAAATTTATTAACAATTATTAATATCGCATCCATTTACCCTTCTTACAACACCCCTATCATATAACGTATTGCAAAAGTGACACAAAGGCCGAATGCTTCACCATTTGTTTCACGATGCAAAGATACACGCATTGACTCAATTAACCAAATTTTTATGTGAATTTTTTTAGTCTATTGCTAATTTTTGTTCGAAATCAGCCTCAGAAAGCATACAGACGCACCCGCCGCCGCTTCATCCATATACGCCGCCAAGCCCTCGCCCGCCCACGCACGGCGAAAAGCCCCCAATCCCCGCCACCAACCAGCCGGAAGCATCGGACAGAACAGACAAGGACAAAGCCCTGTTTTGTATAACATTTTTACTAAACGAACACCAATGAGGCCTCCTCCTACCAAAGCCCTTCCAAAGCCGTACCAAATTCCTTCCAAATTCCTTCGCTTAGAAAGGGAGAAAAAGGGTGTTTGGAAAGACTTTGCCCCTGTTTTTAGTCAAACATTTTCGCAAAAAAAATGCCGGATGCCGCCTACTCTCACGAGCAGATACCGACATCCGGGCTTGGTTAAATATAAATTTACAATTATGCCACTACTGGTTCACTTCACACGATACAGCAACCACGAACCTTGGAAGTCCTTGCGGTTGGGGTATTTGGCCTTGAACGCATCGCGCGCGGCGGCGGCAGAAGCGCGGTCGGCATAGGTGCTGACCACGACGCGATACATGGCCGCATCGGCATTGAACACGATGACGGGCGAATAGCCCTCGCCTTCGAGGTAGGCTTTCAAGCCCTCGGCATTGGCCTTGATGCCGAAGCTGCCGCAAACGATGCTATAATCCAGCAAGCCGTCGGCACCGGACACGACCGTCACCTTTTCGTGGCGGACATCGTTTTGGGGCGCGGCCACCGGGGTGCTTTCCACCACCACGGGTTCAGTGGGAGCCGTCACGACAGGGATTGCCTCCACCGGGGCGGCTTCTTGCTGCTGATTGGCCAATTCTTGTTGCTGGGCCTTCTCATACGCCTTGCGATAAGCGCTTTGACTGGACTTGCATGACGAAAACGCCAATGCCACACACAGGCCCATGCCTAAACAAACAACTTGTTTCTTCATTACTTATATTATTATGTTTATCATTAATAATCATTCCGCCCAAGCGACCAGCCCCGGCCTCTTTGGTTTCGGGCAGCAAAATAATGAAAAATCTACCATCTATCAAAGAATAATGCGAAAAAAATCTGCGCAACCGGGCAAATAAGCCCCGAAAAACATCTTTTTTCAAGAAAATCTAAAAAAAATGCGAGCAAAATGTACACCTTATCAAAAAAACGCCTATATTTGTGCTATCAACTTTAAACAAATAGTATTATGAAAGGTTTGAACGTATTAGCAGCATTCTTGGGCGGAGCCGCAGTAGGCGCAGCCCTTGGTATTTTGTTTGCCCCGGAGAAGGGCGAAGACACGCGCAGCAAGATTGCAGAAGTTTTGCGCAAGAAAGGCATCCGCCTGAACCGCAACGAGATGGATGACCTGGTGGACGAAATTGCCGCTGAAATCAAAGGCGACAACGCCGACTAAGTGGGACAAGAAAGAGACAGGGCCATCATGTTTGCAACCGACAAAAGCATCAGCACCTTGCGGCAATTGCTCCAGGAATTCAAGAAGTACCTGGAGATGCAGAAAGAGTACACGCGCCTGGAGGCGACGGAAAAGCTCTCCGTCCTGCTCTCCATGCTCATTGTCATCTTGCTGGCTGTCATCTTGGGCATGATGGCCCTGTTTTACTTCTCGTTCACTTTGGCCTATCTGATGGCGCCCGCCGTAGGAGGGATGACCGTCAGCTTCTGCCTCTTGGCTATTTTCTACATCCTGCTGGCCCTTGCCTTGATAGCCCTCCGCAAGAGGCTCATCGTCGACCCGATGGTGAGGTTCATCGCCAGCCTCTTCCTGAAACCTACTGACAAAAACGACACACCCGCATAGCCATGAACGCGCACGCACCTTCCACGCCTTCCGCCCCCGCCACGCTCCCCGCCACTTTGGAGGAGTTGACGCAACGCAAAGCCGCCTTGCGGCAAGACATCCGCGCGCAAAAAGAGCGCATGACCCGCTTGGGCAGGGATTTGGTGGCTCCCCTCGCCCCCGCTGCCGAAAAGAGCAACAGCTTGTTGCGCGCTTTCAACCGGGGCATGGCCGTGTTCGACGGCATCATGCTGGGGCTGAACGTGATGCGCAAGTTCAAGGCCATCTTCGGGAAGAAGCGGAAATACCGCTACTAAGCCCTCCCCCTCCGCCCATCCCGGCAGCCTTCGCGCCCATTTCTACAAACAAAAGGGAAGCCCTGGAAAAGCCTCCCTCTTGTCCTCGGCGTGCTTACACGTATGTTTCGAGGAGTTTCACGCCTTTGTCCGGCACGATGGTCACTTCTTGCGTGGTGGCAGGAAGCAGCACGCTCTCGCCGGCTTGGAGGGCGATTTCGTTCTTCTCGTTATCCACGAGCTTGCAAGCGCCTTCCACGCAAATGAAGATGACGAAGGAATCGAGTTCGGAGTAATCGCACGTGATTTCCTCGGTCATGTCATACACGGAAGTGGTGAAATAGGGGCAAGCCACCACTTCGACCGGCTCGTTTTGCACCCGCTCGTAGGGCGTGCGGAAGTCGTCTTGCACGTCGGAGAAGTTGATGGCGTCCACGGCTTGCGTCGTGTGCAACTCGCGCGTCTTGCCATTCTTGTCCTTGCGGTTGTAGTCGAAGATGCGGTAAGTAATGTCCGACGTCTGCTGGATTTCGGCCACGAATGCGCCTGCACCAATGCCATGCACGCGGCCGGCAGGAACGTAGAAGACATCGCCCGGCTGGATGGCGCACGTCTGGAGGACATCGGCAAAGGTCCCGTCGTGCACGCGTTCCTTATATTCTTTGGGCGTGATTTCTTGGGCAAAGCCGGAAATGAGCTTGGCGCCCGGATCGGCGGAAATGACATACCACATTTCGTTCTTGCCGAAGCTGTTGTGGCGTTTCTTGGCCAAAGCGTCATCGGGGTGCACTTGGATGGAGAGGTCCAACTTGGCATCGATGAACTTGATGAGCAAGGGGAATTTGTCGCCAAAGCGGGCATAGTTGGCCTCGCCCACCAACTCTTCTTTATATTTGCGCACCATCTCAGTCAGGGTCAAGCCCTTGTCTGCCCCGTTTGCCACGATGGATTCGTTGCCTTCCACGGCAGAGACTTCCCAACTTTCGCCTACATTGGGCAGGGATTCATTCAAATGCTTGAATGGGATGATTTTGTCGCCTCCCCAAAGCGTCTGCTTCAGGATAGGCTCGAACTTTAAAGGATACATTTCTGTTTGAATTAAAATCTTTAATGGTAATGATTTAATTGATTACGGGGACAAACATACAAAAAAATAAATGGACGGTCAAATAATCGAGGCGGAAAAATAAGAAATCAATTGAATAAACGGCTTGAGGCGATTGGCTGCCGGCTCATGGCAAGCATTCCTCCCGCAAGGCGTTTGCGGGCAAACATCCCGCGCCTCGAACTCGCCATTTCCCCCCAAACGCTAAACTTTTCTAAAAAGATAAGCACATTTCTGCCATTTTCCTTGGGAGTACAAAAGAATTTCCCTTTATTTGCAGGAAAATTAATTTAAAACGTACCATGATATGACCAGTACTGCTACATCAACCCCCAATATATCGGGCTTGGACAGGAAGAATTTCCGCAAGGAAATAGACGGTAAGAAGACCGGATTATACATATTAAAGAACGCCAAAGGCATGGAAGTGGCCGTCACCAACTACGGATGCGCCATACTATCCATCATGGTGCCGGACAAGGAGGGGCGTTATGCCAACGTCATCCTAGGGCATGACAACATCGAAAGTGTCATCCATAGCCCCGAACCTTTTCTAAGCACCACCATCGGCCGCTATGGCAACCGAATCGCAAAGGGGAAATTCACCCTCTATGGCGAAGAGCACCATTTGGCTATCAACAATGGCCCCAACTCCCTGCATGGAGGGCCCACGGGCTTCCACGCACGTGTGTGGGACGTGGTGCAACCCAACCCGAATACCGTTATCTTCAACTACACGTCGGCCGATGGCGAAGAAGGCTTCCCCGGCACGCTCGAAGTGGAAATGACCTATCGCCTGGAGGATGAAATCAACGCCTTGGCCATCGAATACAAGGCTACGACAGACAAGGCGACCATTGTCAATCTGACCAATCACGGGTTCTTCAACCTTGCGGGCATCGCCAATCCTACGCCCGACGTCTTGGACAATATCCTGACCATCAACGCAGATTTTTACGTCCCCATTGACGAGGTATCCATCCCTACGGGAGAAATCCTGAAGGTGGAAGGTACCCCCATGGACTTCCGCACGCCCCATGCCATCGGCGAGCGCATAGACGAGCCTTTCTGGCAATTGAAGAATGGCGCTGGTTATGACCATTGCTATGTGTTGAACAAGACAGAACGCGGTTCGCTCGATTTGGCTGCCACGTGCGTTTGCCCTGCCAGCGGACGAACGATGGAGGTTTATACCACCGAAAACGGCTTGCAACTCTACACGGGCAATTGGCTCAACGGATTTGCCGGCAGCCATGGCGCGACCTTCCCGGCGCGGAGCGCTGTCTGCTTCGAAGCGCAATGCTTCCCGGACACGCCCAACAAGGCGCACTTCCCGTCGGCCATTTTGCTTCCCGGAGATGAATACCAACAGATTACGGTCTACAAATTCGGGGTGCAAGAATGAAGATAGCGGTGGAGCCATCTCTTCTGACTGAATTGAATAAGAACGACGAATAAATTACTAATCCAAAACAATATCTAAAATCATTATGAGTAACCAAGCGAAACAATGGGGTGCCATCATTATGATGATCGCCCTTTTTGCCATGATTGCCTTCGTCACGAACTTGTGTTCGCCCATGGCCATCATCGTAAAGAACCAATTCGGCGCATCCAATGTGCTGGCACAAATCGGCAACTACGGAAACTTCATTGCCTACCTGGTGATGGGTATTCCTTCGGGCATGCTGATCAAGAAAATCGGATACAAAAAGACAGCCTTGCTGGCCCTGTTGGTGGGCATCGTAGGCGTACTGGTGCAATGGATGAGCGGCTGGGACAGCATCCAGAGCTTCGGCGTCTATTTGGTGGGCGCTTTCATTTCCGGCTTCTGCATGTGTATGCTCAACACCGTAGTCAACCCCATGCTGAACTTGCTGGGCGGCGGTGGCAATAAGGGCAACCAGCTCATCCAGATTGGAGGCGTATTCAACTCGGCCGCTGCCGTAGCCGTCTACATCATCATGGGCGCCCTCATCGGCGATGCAGCCCGCGCCAAGATAGCCGACGCCACGCCCGCCTTGTTCATTGCCTTGGGCGTGTTTGTGGTTGCGTTCCTGGTGTTGCTGTTCACTAAGATACAAGAACCTCAGCAAGCCACCGAGAAGGCTGTTCAACACAAGGAGAAAGACCAATACAGCGCATTCTCTTTCCGCCACTTCAAGCTGGGTATCCTGGGTATCTTCCTTTATATGGGTATCGAAGTGGGCACGCCTACTTATATTTTGCAATACCTTTCTTCATCGCCCGACGCCGCCACGCCCGGCCTCGGCATGGATGCCGGCATCGTGGGCCTTATTGTGGCTGTCTATTGGCTGATGATGCTCGTAGGACGATTCATCGGCGGAGCCATCGGCAGCAAAGTATCCAGCAAGGCCATGATTTCCACCGCAGCCTCCATCTGCATTGTCTTGGTATTGTTCGGCATGTTTGCGCCGGTAGACGTCAAAGTCAACGTGCCGGGCATCGATTGGGCAAACTTGAGCGTCATTTGGACGGAAATTCCCGTAGGCATCTTTGCCTTCATCCTTGTCGGCCTCTGCACCTCTGTCATGTGGGGCGGCATCTTCAACTTGGCTACCGAAGGGCTGGGCAAGTACACGGCCATCGCATCGGGCGCTTTCATGACCATGGTGTTCGGTTGCGCCGTATTGGTGGCTATCCAAGCCTTTGTAGCCGACGTGACAGGCTCGTTCCTCACCAGCTACGTAGTGGTATTGGCTTGCGCCGCTTACCTGCTGTACTACGCGCTCATTGGCAGCAAGAATGTCAATACGGATATTCCGGTGGATTGAACATTCTGAAGGGTCTGGAAGTTAAGAATGATAGGAGCCAAGAAGCGAAGGCGGACAAGTACCCTTTTCACTCCTTGACTCCTACAAAAAGAACCGAGAACTATCACTTATATTTATTCACTTAATACATAAATATCATGGATATAGAATATGTAAGAAGTCGTTTCATCAAGCATTTTGACGGGACAACGGGAGCCATATACGCAGCTCCGGGACGCATCAACCTCATCGGTGAACATACGGATTACAATGGCGGTTTTGTATTTCCCGGCGCCATAGACAAGGGCATAATTGCCGAAATCAAACCCAATGGTACCAACTTGGTAAAAGCCTACTCCATCGACCTGAAGGACTACGTGGAGTTCGGCCTCAACGAAGAAGACGCTCCCCGCGCCAGCTGGGCACGCTACATCTTCGGCGTGTGCCGCGAGATGATCAAGCGTGGCGTAGAAGTGAAAGGCTTCAACACTGCTTTCGCCGGCGATGTACCCTTGGGCGCCGGCATGTCATCGTCCGCTGCGTTGGAAAGCACTTATGCCTACGCCCTGAATGACTTGTTTGGCGACAACAAAATTGACAAATTCGAATTGGCCAAGGTAGGCCAAGCCACCGAGCACAACTACTGCGGCGTAAACTGCGGCATCATGGACCAGTTTGCCTCCGTCTTTGGCAAGAAGAACCACCTCATCCGTTTGGATTGCCGCTCGCTGGAGTACCAATACTTCCACTTCGAGCCGAAAGGCTACCGCCTAGTCTTGGTAGATTCTGTGGTAAAACACGAGTTGGCTTCGTCTGCATACAACAAGCGCCGCCAGAGTTGTGAGACTGTGGTAGCTGCCATCCAAAACAGGCATACACACGTGGAATATCTGCGTGATTGCACCATGGAAATGTTGCGAGAAGTAAAAGCCGAAGTCTCGGAAGAGGACTACAAGCGTGCTGAATACGTCATCGAAGAAATCCAACGCGTGCTGGATGTCTGCGACGCTCTCGAAAAAGACGACTACGAGACTGTGGGCCAAAAGATGTACGAGACACATTACGGCATGAGCAAGCTCTACGAAGTAAGTTGCGAGGAACTGGATTTCTTGAACGACTTGGCTTTCGATTGCGGCGTTACCGGCTCGCGCGTCATGGGCGGCGGCTTTGGAGGCTGCACCATCAATTTGGTCAAAGAAGAGCTTTACAGTACCTTTATTGAGAAAGCTAAAGAGGAATTCAAGAAGAAATTCAACCGTGCACCCAAAATTTACGACGTGGTCATCAGCGATGGTGCACGCAGATTAGAGTGATATAGGTAGAATAATGTTCTTTTATGACAAAGTCTGCATAAGCCCCCAAGCGATGCGGACTACTAAAGATGTTCAATAGGTACTCTCTTGATGATTGAGAGGGGGGAAAGAGGCGTTGCCGCGAGGCGAACGCCTCTTTTTTTACTCTATTAATGATGGAACAAGCGAATGCCCGTGAAGGTCATGGCGATGCCGTACTTGTCGCAGGTGGCAATGACATGATCGTCGCGCACGCTGCCTCCGGCCTGGGCAATGTATTGCACGCCGCTCTTGTGCGCCCGCTCGATGTTGTCGCCAAAGGGGAAGAAGGCATCCGAACCTAGCGACACGCCTTTCAGCGTATTGAGCCACGTGCGTTTCTCCTCGCGGCGCAGGATGTCAGGCTTCTCCGTGAAGAACTGCTGCCACACGCCGTCGGCCAGCACGTCGTCGTGGTCGTCGCTGATGTAGACGTCGATGGTGTTGTCGCGGTCGGCACGGCGAATCTTCTCCACCCACGGCAGGTTCAGCACCTTCGGGTGCTGGCGCAGGTACCAGATATCTGCCTTGTTGCCTGCGAGGCGGGTACAGTGGATGCGGCTCTGCTGTCCGGCGCCAATGCCGATGGCCTGCCCGTCCTTCACGTAGCAGACGGAGTTGGACTGCGTGTATTTCAGCGTAATGAGGGCAATCATCAGGTCACGCTTGGCCTCGGCGGGAAAATCCTTGTTCTGCGTGGGAATGTTGACAAAGAGGTCGTCGCCATTCAGTTTGATTTCATTGCGTCCCTGCTCGAAGGTGATGCCGAAGACATCTTTGTGCTCGATGGGCGCAGGCTTGTATTCCGGATCTATCTGGATGATGTTGTACGTGCCCTTGCGTTTGCTCTTCAGTATCTCCAAGGCTTCAGGGGTATAGCCCGGGGCAATGACGCCGTCGGACACTTCGCGGTGGATAAAGGCGGCCGTCTCCGCATCGCACACGTCGCTCAAGGCTATGAAGTCGCCGTAGCTGGACATGCGGTCAGCTCCACGGGCACGGACATAAGCATTGGCCAAGGGCGAGAGCGGCAGGCCATCCACAAAATAAATCTTCTTCAGCGTCTCGCCCAAAGGCAGGCCGATGGCGGCGCCCGCCGGGCTGACATGCTTGAACGACGTGGCTGCCGGCATTCCGGTAGCCTCCTTCAGTTCCTTCACCAGTTGCCAACCATTCAGCGCGTCCAAGAAATTGATGTAGCCCGGACGGCCGTTCAACACTTCTATGGGCAATTCCCCCTCCTGCATATAAATGCGGGCCGGCTTCTGATTGGGGTTGCAGCCGTACTTCAATGCTAATTCTTTTGCCATATCTGTTTTCTATAACTGATTACCCTGCAAAAATAGTGATTTCTTCTGGTTTCGGCAACAACCGCCGCGCGTCGTTCAAGGCAAACGCACCAAATCTCTTAGGATTTTCTGGGAAAGCAGGCAGGAAAACGCCCCAAGTATGGGAAAAAACCGGCAAAGTATGCTCGGAAAGTTTAAACGCAGCCTGCGTTTATATAAACGTAGGTTGCGTTTTTATAAACGTACAGTGCGTTTTTATAAACTTAGGCTGCGTTTAAACTTTCCGAGCTACCTTGCCGTTTTTTCCGCAGGACTTGCGAAGTTTTTCCTAATAAGTTAGCTTAGGCTTCCGCATGAATAAATATCCTTCTAACCTTCCCCCATCGACTTTGAATCAATGTGTGAAGCACAAATTCAATCCAGTTTGACCAGTTCGTATTGCTGGCTGCCTAATCCGAGTTGTTCGGCGTATTCCAGATTATGCATCCCATGTTTGGAGTCGATACGTTCAATAAGGTGTATCTTGCCGTGGTCAGAAGAATTGCGCACAGCGTCTATGCAGGCACGGTCGA
Organism: uncultured Bacteroides sp.; assembly: GCA_944322365.1. Classification (GTDB taxonomy): domain Bacteria; phylum Bacteroidota; class Bacteroidia; order Bacteroidales; family Bacteroidaceae; genus Bacteroides. Next base: position 2,547 of record CALUOW010000003.1, on the reverse strand, counting down.
GAGCCACCGGGTCGAGGGAAGCAAAGATGCCGAGGTCGCCCATCTGAGGGTCGGCAGGAGTAGACACACAATCGCAATCCACCGAAAGATTGTTTGCCACACTGATGTACAGCACCCGGTCACCGATGTGTTCGATGATGGCTTTTGAGGCTTCCGCCATAGATTCTTGGAATATGGTGTCTGCCGGAATCATATTCCAGACTTCCGTCACATTGCGTGTCTTTCCACCGGAATGGATATACGCCTTGCCCTCCGGCGAAGCAATGCCGATGGAGATGTTCTTCAATGCGCCGCCGAATCCTGCCATCGGGTGTCCCTTGAAGTGCGACAACACCACCATGAAATCATAATTCATGAAGTCTTTCCCTACGATGTCCACTTTCAGGTGCTTGCCACCGTTCACTGGAAGCTCTACCTGTCCGTCGGCATCCATGATGTCCACATCGGCAATAGCGGTGAATCCATGCTCCTCGGCCACTTTCATGTGGTCGGCTACATTGGTGCGCTTGCCACCGTAGGCAGTATTTCCTTCGATGATGGTGCCTTTTACCAAATGTACTAAGTCCTTAATCAGGGCAGGTTGCAGGTAGTTAGGGTTGCCAGCTTCTCCGGTTGATAACTTGACTGCCACATTCTTGCCTTCGGCTTTCCGTCCGAGAGCTTCATAGATTTTAATCAGGTTTTCCGAAGTGATGTCTTTGATGAAATACACTTTGGGAAGCGACGAACTGCCCTCTTCCGAGGCTTGCTGTTGCGCATTAGCACAACCCGCACCCGCCATTATCAGGACGGATGCCATCAGAGCTGTAAAAATCTTGTTCATAATCCAAACGTGTTAAACGATTAAAAGTTTATGTTTATTCCTGCCATCACCGTTGCATGGGGCATCGGGTATCCGGCATTGATTTCATAGCTTTGTGCAAGCAGGTTTTCCCCTCTTGCCCAAATGTCCAACCAACGGGCGGCGCGGAAGGAGGCCCGTAGATTCCACAACGTGAAGTATTCCTTGGCCACCGGGTCGGTAGCGGTGTACAGGCCGGCAATGTATTGCACGCCGGTAGACACGTTCCATCTTCCTTTCGAGAAGTTGACTCCGGCATACAGTTTGTGTTCGGGAGCTGCGACAACGGGGTTCTCCATGTGCAGGAAGCTGTAATTGGCATCTGCCGACCACTCCGGACTGATACGGTAAGCCGCTTGGACTTCCACGCCCGCATTATCTATCTCTCCGGAGTTTTGGTTTAGCATACCGCTGCCATTTGGGTTGGGCAAGGTCATAATCAGGTTCTTCCCGTCAATGTAGAACACGTTCACGCCATACGAAAGCCTGCCCTCCAATAACCGTTGAGAGAAGGCGATTTCATAGTTCCACATCGACTCCGGTTTCAAGTCCGGGTTTTGCGGAGGGAACATGTACATCTCCCTTAGAATAGGATAGCGGAAACCTTTGGAGGCGGAGGCTTTCAACTCCATATTGTGAGGCAAGTGGAAAGCCAATCCTGCCTGCGGCACCCATTCCGTCCCGATGCGCGAATGGTGGTCAATGCGCAGTCCGGCGTTGAAGGTCAGCCACGAGCCGATGTCCTGTCGGAAGTCCACGTAGCCTGCCACTTCATCCTCGTGCTTATCCACGATGTCTTCCCGGGTTCCGGACTGTTCGCCTTTCACATACTCTGTCCACGCCTCACCGCCATAACGGAACCAGTCGAAGCCAAAAGTAATGCGGTTTCCTGTAAAGAACCGGGCACTTTGGTAAAGCGAAAGACCCATCATGTCATCGAACGAATTGAAACGTCCGTCTTGCGGCTCCTCGCCTGCGCTCGGCGTATAGCCGTCGTTTATCCAATGGTCGCCCCAGTTATAGAAAAAGCTCAAACCGCCGGAGGTGCGGTCGTAGTCGTTTTCGATGGCGAAAGAAGCCATGCCGCGCGTGATGCGCTGGTCGCCTTCCAGCAAGGGGGCGGACACCGGACCGGGATAAGTAGCGTTGAAGTGCGTCACGTTCACATCGGCGTAGGTGTTCCAATGGTCTGTCCATTCATAGCCCAGTTTGGCATAGCCTCCGTATTGCTCGAAAGGCATATTCTCCCGATGTCCGTCCGTGCGGTTGTACGAGCCGCTGATGACGCTGGAGAAACGTCCTTTGCGGATGCGGTTGGTCAGTTCCGTTTCCAAGGTGTTGTAAGAACCATATCCGGCGCGAACATCCGTCTTGATGCCGTCTTCGTGCATCTTGCGGGTGACGATGTTTATTACACCGCCCATCGCATTCGAACCATACAGCACAGAGGCAGGGCCTCGCAACACTTCCACCTTATCCGCCAATAATGTCTGGTAGGCATCGGAAATCGGATGCCCGAAGATACCTGCGTATTGCGGATGCCCGTCTATCAGCACCATCAGCCGGGCGTTGCCGCCGCTCAGTCCGCGCAAGGAAATGCCTCCGGCAGCACCGTTGGACACGCCATATCCCATGATGCCACGCGAGGTGGTGAACAAGCCGGGTATCTGTTCTGTCAATACAGGCAGGAGTGAGGATTGCTGGGA
>CALUOW010000002.1 GCA_944322365.1 uncultured Bacteroides sp. | reverse complement strand
GTTCGATTCGGCAGAAGAGATGGTGAAACTTGCTGCAATAAGAATGCTGCTGAACAAAATTTAAACAGGCTCTTATACTTAAGTTAAATTTTCTCTATTTTTCAGAGGAATAACTTTGGTAATAAGGGAGAAAAACATTACTTTTGCAGATGAGAGAAGCGTTCTTTTGATTAGTGCAGAACATTGCAGAATACAAAAGCCCGCTGGTTTCCAAGTCGTTACCTGTCAAGTTGACAATCTTTGTAAGTTTCTTGTTTTCAATGAGTAAGAAGAATTGAGATGTCTTGCAGCATGAGTCGTTAAGTTCTTCTTAACGTTGCATAAATCAGCTATTTCCTTCAAATAACTATTCATTTTTTGATTGGATAAAACCGGTAAGCATTTGTTGTTTTTTATGCATATCGGATTGTTCTCATATTTCTTTAGAATAGCTAAAGGAACGGGTAACAACGGTATGTTGCTTATGGATGAGTCTTTTCTTCTATGTTCCAGTTTAACACGGCCTTTCCGTATCCACCAATCGCCGTTATTGTCTTGTTCCAAGTTTTCAGGGCTAAGTGTGAAAACATCGGCGAACGCCAAGCCGGTCCAACAAGCAAAGACGAAGATATCCCTGACCAAAGCCAAACGTGGAATCTCAAAATCTTTATTCATAATGATTTGCAACTCATTATAAGTGAGAAAAACAGGATCGGTTTCGTCTTGTGCCATTTTATAACCGTAGAATGGATCTTTACGCATCCATTCTTTAGCCAAAGCCATGTTTGTGATTCTCTTGAAACATTTCATATAACGTACAACTGTATTTCTACAAAGCTGGGCATCTGTTTTTAGGTATATATCAAATGCTTTGATAAATTCAGGAGATAATTCATAGAAAGTTATATCTTCTTTCTGGTAAAAAGAGGGGATAGCTTGAGGCAGCTTTTTCAAAACGTTTTTATAGCGGTTGATAGTAACCGGCGCATAATCTATATTGACCACTTTTTCCATGGCAGCAATTTCTTCCTTCATGGTTCTCAATACAGTGCGTAAGTCTTCATTTTTGCCAAATACGCATTGTAAAATCAATTTAGGGGTAATGAATGCCTGCTCAAGAATTAATCTTTTGTAGGTTTCAAGAGCTTTTGTGTTCAATTCGGCAATGAAATTGTTTAATTCGATAGACGCACGGTTCTTTCCATTGCTGCATCCTTTGGTCGCATTCCAATATTTTAATGGGACGCTCCGCTGGATTCTGGCTTCTTCATATTGGCCGTTGATGGTAACACGCATTAAAATAGGTGCTTCTCCGTTTTTTAAGAGCTTCGTTTTCAGTACGAAAAACAAAATGTTCATTGTTCCTTGCTTCATTGTAGCTTACTTTTAGAAATTATACATTCAGTTATTCGTCAATTTGGAGGTCATAAGATGAAAATCTTGCCTCCAATCAGGTACGCAAAAGTACTTTTTTGCTCCCGAAGATAACCTTTGCAAATGATTGAAATATAGTGAAATAAGCTACAATCGGTGTTTTTTTAGTGAGACTCTGGAAAAACCACCGAATGGGAAATATCCAAACTCACAAATTTGCCATTTTTTGTGGGGGTGAACATAAAAAGAAAATCCGTTGAAATGCTGAATTTCAACGGGTTTCATAATTTTACTTTTCTTTAAAGTGGTGCCACCAGTATTGGAACTTGGTTCCACCCGTACCGGAACGGCCGCTTCCTTGCCAGGGCGCTAGGGAAAGCCTTGGGGGGCTGCTGCCCCGTGCCGTGCAAGTTTTCTCCAAACTTTGGTTATCTTTTCCCGAAACATTGTCGGGCAATTTGCGGACTTTTGTACCTTTGCAGCCGGATTCATACACACCCGGACGAAACATGTATACAGTCATCAAACGTTTGGAGGTGTCGGCTGCACATAGCCTGCGCCTCTCTTATCCCAGCAAGTGCCAGCAACTGCATGGACACAACTGGATTATCACTATATATTGCCGTGCCCGCGAACTGAATGCCGACGGCATGGTGACGGACTTTACCCGCATCAAGGAGCAAGTGATGGGGCAATTGGATCATCGCAACCTGAACGACGTGCTCCCCTTCAACCCCACGGCCGAGAACATTGCCCGCTGGGTATGCCGGCAGGTGGAGCATTGCTACCGCGTGGAAGTGCAGGAATCCGAAGGAAACATGGCTATCTATGAGGAAGATTAACGAGATATTCTACAGCCTGCAAGGCGAAGGTTTCCACACGGGCACGCCCGCTGTGTTTGTCCGCTTCTCCGGTTGCAACCTGAAGTGCCCTTTCTGCGACACGCAGCACGAGGACGGCACCCTGATGACCGACGAAGCCATCGTGGAGGAAGTGTGCCGATACCCTGCCCGCATGGTGATACTGACGGGGGGCGAGCCTTCGTTGTGGATAGACGAAGGGTTGGTCCGCCTTCTGCACGGGGCGGGGAAATACATCTGCATCGAGACCAACGGCACCCGTCCCTTGCCGCCGGGCATCAACTGGGTGACGTGCTCGCCCAAAGCCGGAGGAGCGGTCTGCCTGGAGCGCATGGACGAGGTGAAGGTGGTCTACCAAGGCCAGAGCCTCTTGCCTTACGAATCGTTGCCCGCCCGACACTTCTTCCTGCAGCCCTGTTCGGGCGGGAACATCGCCGAGACCGTAGCTTGCGTCCTGCGCCATCCCCATTGGCGGCTTAGCTTGCAGACACACAAACTGATAGACATCCGCTAGGGCGGACGACGGACGAACTCCCTCAGACTATGGCCGGAATATACCTGCATATCCCCTTCTGCAAGACCCGTTGCATCTATTGCGACTTCTATTCCACCACGCGCGACGACCTGAAGCGCCGCTACGTCCGTGCCTTGTGCCGGGAATTGACCTTGCGTCGGGACTACCTGCAAGGCGCGGTAGTGGAGACCGTCTACCTGGGCGGGGGGACTCCTTCGCAACTTGCCGAAGAGGACTTGGCCGACATCTTCCGGACCCTGCAAGAGGCCTATGGGCTGGACAACGCCACGGAAATCACCTTGGAAGCCAATCCGGACGACCTGACCGGGGACTATGTGCGTATGTTGCGCCGCTTCCCCATCAACCGGCTCAGCATGGGCATACAGACTTTTGACGAGGATACCTTGAAGTTATTGCGCAGGCGGCACACTGCCCGGCAGGCCATGGACGCTTTCCTGCGGTGCCGGGAGGCGGGGTTTGACAACCTGAGCATCGACCTTATCTACGGCTTGCCCGGCGAGACGGATGCACGTTGGCAGGCGGATTTGCAGCAGGCTGTCCGCCTCCGTCCGGAGCATGTGTCTGCCTATCACCTGATGTATGAAGAAGAGACGACGCTCTACCGTTACCTCTTGGAGCATCGCGTCTGCGAGGTGGACGAGGATGCCAGCGTCCGCTTCTACCATCGCCTGACGGACACCCTGTCCGAGGCCGGGTATGTGCATTACGAAATATCCAACTTCTGCCTGCCCGGTCGCCATGCCCGCCACAATGCCTCCTATTGGCAGGGCATCCCTTACTTGGGATGCGGCGCGTCGGCCCACTCTTACGACGGGCGCAGCCGCGAATGGAACGTCGCTTCCATCGAAGCCTATATGCAGGGCATGGAGCGCGGCGAGCGTCCGCACGAGGTAGAATGCCTGGATGCGGACACCCGCTATAATGAATATGTGATGACCGGCCTGCGCACCCGGTGGGGCATCTCGTTGGACCAGGTGGCCGCCGACTATGGCAAGGAGCGCCTGGCTTACCTGGAGCGGATGGCGCGTCCCCACTTGCAGCGTGGGATGATGGCCGTCGGGGAAGGGCGGTTGCGCCTGACGGAGGCGGGCGTCTTCGTCTCGGACGACATCCTCAGCGACCTCATGTATGTCTGAATCTCCTTCCGTCCTTTCTTATCCCTTCAGGTTATGGGTGAACAGCAGCAGCCGGTTGGTCACGTTCACCTCGCTCACTCCGCTGTCAAAGTCCAGCGAGAGCAGGTGCATGTCGGGAAACAACCGGGTGATGCGCTTCTCCATTCCCTTGGCCACAATGTGGTTGGCAATGCATCCGAAAGGTTGCAGGCTCACTACGTGGCGGATGCCCTGCGAGGCATAGGAGACAATCTCGCCCGGCAAGAGCCATCCCTCGCCAAACTGTGCATTGAGCGTGATGATCCGCGAGGCATCCCGTGCCTGTTGGTATATGTCTTCGATGGGCGTGAAGTATGGATACTTGGCGCCGATGCGGTTCACACGTTCCACGTCTCTCCACACCCAGCGGTACAAGCTGCGGAATATGGGCGAAGGTATCGGGTTGCGTTCAATGTGCGATTTGCCCCAAGCCTCTTTGTTGACAAAGGTTTGCAGGAAGAAGCCCGTCAGCAAGGGTGGCACTATCTCTACGCCTTGCCCGGTCAGCCACTCCGTCACATGCTGCTGGGCAAAGGGGTTGAACTTTAGGAATATCTCGCCCACCACGCCCACTTTGGGGTAGGTGCCCGGAGCAGATATGCGCGTGTAGTCCTCGGCGGCTTGCTCCAGCAGCGGGTACATCTCCGCCGTCCGTCCGTTGCGAATCAGCCGTTTGGCTTCTTCCAGGTAGTGCCTGGTCAGGGCCCGGGCTTGCCCTTTCTCCCGCTCGCGTGCCACGGCGGCATAATGGAACTTGGCTAGGCAGTCCGTGAAAAGGACAGAACGGATGGCCACAGGCATCAGTTTCCGCCACTTCATCCGGAAGCCCGGCTGGTAATTGCCCATCAGGTCGCCGAAGGTGACAGATACGACCGGCACGTCGGCAAAGCCCGCGTCTACCAACGCCTTCTTGATGAGGGGCAGGTAATTGCTGGCTCTGCATTGGCCGCCCGTCTGTGTGATGGCGACGGCTGTTTCTCTCGGACAGTAGCGGCCGCTCTTCAACGCTTTTACGATGTCGCCTACTATCAGCGTGGCGGGATAGCATACTTCATTGTTGGCATACTTCAGTCCCCATTCGGCCGACCGGGCGTCGCTTAGGGGCAGGTTCTCTACGTCATAGCCTGCCACTTTCATGATGTCTGGCAGCAGCGGCGAGAGGAAAGGCGTGAAGTAAGGGATGAGAATCTTGCGCCGGCGGGCTGCTTTGTCATAGATGGGCGTGGTGACAAAGGGGGCTTCGGCTTCTGCTTCCTTCTGGTTCCTGGCGGACAGTAGCTTCAGGCTTTCCAGCAACGAGCGTACGCGCAACTTCATCGACCCCAGGTTGTTTATGTCGTCCAGTTTCAGCAGGGTGAGCGATTTGCCATGTCGCAGCAACAGGCTACGCACTTCGTCCACCAGGAAGGCATCCGGCCCGCAGCCAAACGAAGTCATCTCTACAAACTGCACGTCTTGCGTCTGCCTGCCACACCAGCGGGCTGCATCGAGGATGCGGATGGGGTAGGCCCATTGCTCGACAAAGTGAACGTCGGCATCGGACAAGTGTTGGCCCCGCACAATGTCGTCCGTCAGGACATAAATGCCCATGCCTGCCAGCAAGTCGCTCACGCGGTGCTGGATCAGCGGGTCGGCATGATACGGGCGTCCCGCCAGCAGGACGGCCAAGGCATGGTGTTCGCGGGCCTGTGCCAGGACATGTTCGTTCAGGGCAGCCAAGGCGTCTTCGAATTCTTGTTGCGCCTGCAAGGCTTGGTCGAAAGCGGACGCGACGACCGCCGGAGGTATGCCCAGTCCGCTAAGGTATTCCCGGCATTGCCGGCGGAGGAGCTTGCGGTCCTTGAAGGTGATGGCCGGCGAGTCGATGGGGATGTCGGTCTGTTGTACGCCCTTGATTACCTCGGAGTAGCCGGTGACGATGGGGCAATTATAGCTGTTGTAGCTGTCCGTCTGTTTCTCGAAGACAACGAAGGGCATGAAGATGCGGTCCACTCCTTTTTCCTGCAAGTTGTGGATATGGCTATGCACCAGCTTGGCCGGAAAGCAAATGTTGTCGGACATGACCAGGCGGGCGCTGCGTTCGTAGGCGGCATAGTCCGACGTGTCCGAGAGGCAGACTCGCAGCCCGCAAGCCGTGAAGAGGGCGTGCCAAAAGGGATAATCCTCGTACATGTTCAGGCAGCGCGGCAGGCCGATAGTTAGTCCGTGGGCAGCAGGAGAGGCGGGGCGGTCGAAGAGCAGGCGTTCCTTTTCCTTGTAGGCGTTGACGCCGGGTTGGCATTCGCCCCCGTTGGCAAAGACGCGCTCGCAACGGTTGCCCGAATAGTAGCGTCGTCCGTTGTCGAAGGTATAGGCCGTCACCGTGCAGCGGTTCTCGCAACCCTTGCAGTGCAGTTCGCGGGTGCTGAAGGCGGCCTTACCCGTCAGGTCGTCCAGTGCGACTGCCTCGCCCGGACAGCGGGCGGCATACAAGGCGCAACCAAAGGCCCCCATCAGTTCGGGTTGGTCGCAACGGGTCACTTGGGCGCCGGTCAGCGTCTCTATGGCGCGCACTACCGCGTCGTTCCGCATGGTTCCGCCCTGCACGAATATATGTTGGCCCAAGGCGGATACATCCTTCAGCTTCAGCACTTTGTAGAGGCAATTCTTCACCACCGAATAAGCCAGGCCGGCAGCTATGTCTTCTACCGTGGCTCCCTCGCGCAGCACTTGCTTCACCTTCGAGTTCATAAAGACGGTGCAGCGTGTACCCAAGTCGCACGGGCGTTTGGCCCGGCAGGCCAGTGCCGCAAACTCCGCGGACGAGTAGCCCAGGCTCTTGGCAAAGGTCTCTATGAACGAACCACAGCCTGATGAGCACGCTTCGTTGATTTCGATGCGGTTGATGATTCCGTCCGTCACAAATACCGCCTTCATGTCCTGGCCGCCTATGTCGAAGATAAAGGATACGTCGCGGTCCACATGTCGGGCTGCCAGGTAATGGGCGATGGTTTCGACGATGCCGGACTGGAAGCCGAAAGCCGCCTTGACCAAGTCCTCGCCATAGCCCGTAGAGCAGCCGCCGCGTATGTGCAAGACGGCGCCGCATGCCCGGCACTGCTCTTTCAGTTCCTGCAAGCCCTGTTCCACCGTTCCGATGGGATTGCCATTGTTGTTGGCGTAGTAAGAGTAGAGGATGCGTGCTTCCGCGTCGGTCACTACAATCTTGGTGGTGGTAGAGCCGGAGTCGATGCCGATGAATGCCTCGTGCGTGCCCTGCGACAACGGACGCCGTTCTAGGCGGCAGTCGGACATGCGCATCTGCCACGTCCGGTAGTCTGCTTCATTGCGGAAGATCGGAGGCAAGCCTGCCTCCGCGCCCTTGCCCTTCCATCGGCTTTCGTTGCGAAAGTACGCCAGCAACTGCGAGAGCAAGCATACTTTCTCCTGCTCTGCCGGCAACTCGTAGAGCGCGGCGCCCAATGCGGGCAGTTGCGTCCCGTTGGCAGGCAACACGATGTCGGCCTCGTCCAACGAGAGGTAGTCCTTGAACGCCCGGCGCAATTGGGGCAAGAATGTCAGCGGGCCGCCGCAGAACAGCACGGGCGGCCGGATGTCGCATCCATGGGCCAGTGTCACTACCGTCTGCACCGCCACGGCGTGGAAGATGGAGGCGGCGATGTCCTCGCGCCCGACGTTCCGGGCCACCAAGTTCTGGATGTCGGTCTTGCAGAAGACGCCGCATCGCGAGGCAATGGGATAGACCTTCGTACTCCGTGCGGCCAAGCTGTCCAAGTCGGCCACGTCCACGCCTAGGATGACGGCCATCTGGTCGATGAACGAGCCGGTGCCTCCCGCACAATTGCCGTTCATGCGCAGGTCTTTGGCCTCGCCGTTTTGGAAGAATACCACCTTGGCGTCTTCGCCCCCGATGTCTATCATTGACCGGACTTCGGGGTGCTCTTGTCGGATGGCGCGTGCGGCGGCCACTACTTCCTGCACGAAAGGCCATTCGCACTGTTCGGCCAGGCCCATGCCGATGGAACCTGTGACGCGCACCGATACCGGCACGTCGCCCACAGTCGACAATAACTCTTGCAGACAATTCTCTATCACCGGCCGCACTTGCGCATGATGCCGCCCGTATCTTGTGTATATCACGTCTCCTTGTTTGCCGACAGCCACGAGCTTGACTGTCGTGGACCCTACGTCCATGCCTAACTTCAACCTGATGTCCATTCCTTTATTTTTTCATCTGCCCCGTCCGGAGCCACTCAGCTAGTCGGCAAAGATAGACATTTCCGCAGACATCGGGGAGAACTGTGTAACATCATTTAACGTAAATTCCCTGCTGAGGCCATACCTTCCCTCCCATAGGACACCCACAGGCAAAAGGGTGTGGAAAGAGAGTGTCTTGCATCATATTCATAGGTTGACACCTATTTATATTACAGTTTGGTTACAAAAACGTCTATATTCAACCATTTTTATACTCTGCAATTGATGAATGTCAAGAAATGGGGGGCGGAAATGCACTTTTCCCAGCTTTTGTTTTTGTGTTATAGAACATGTCCCTATATTTGCACCAGAAAAAGGAAAGCTAAGGGCTTAGAGAGTTTTCAATAGGTATTAGCTTTCATAGAGACCAGTAAAAGATTTGTTTTTAGGATTAACAATTTAAAGAGAAAGTATTATGAAACGTTTAGGATTGACATTAGTGGCAGCCCTGTGCCTGACGACGGCTACCTTTGCTGCCGGCAACCAACCGACTACCGAAAAGTGGGAAGCCAACATCAACATGGAGAAGTTGAGCAGCTACTTGAAACTGGACAGCAAGCAACAAGAGGAAGTGGCCAACATCTGCCAGTACTTCAACGAGCAGATGCGTCGTGCCAACACATCGAAGAAAGATAAGCAGAAGCATCTGCACAATGCTATCTACGGCAACCTGAAACTGATGAAGAAGGCGCTGAACGAGAAGCAATATGCCGACTATACTAAGATTTTGAACCTGACGCTCCAGAACAAGGGCATCAAGTTGCAATAAAGAGTTGATCAAACTGATCCATAGACCATAGATTCATAAATAGTGCAAGGCGCCGGGCTGTGAAGTCCGGCGCCTTGTCGTGTGTTGGCACTGTCCCAAGCAGCGCCAACTCCCTATCCAGCAGCAGAGCCGCCCTACCTTCACAGGCAGAAACGCTCTTGGAGTTGTTTCTTGTATTTGCGTGACACCAGCAGTTCGCTCACCTCGTTGAAGGGCGGATACAGCAAGCATTTGTTGTCCTTGATAATCATCAGATAGTCGATGTTGATGATATAAGACTGGTGTATCTGCACGAAGCTGGGCGAGTATTGCACAATCTGTTCGGCCGTCATCCCCCGCCTGATAGCCAAGGGGGGCTGGTTGCTCAAGAATACCTCCCACTGCTTCCGGTCCGAGCAGTAGCGGAAGAATCCTATTTCCGACGACCGCAAGGCCCGCATGTCGTTGGTGGGGGTAAAGACTATGAACGTCTGTCCCCCGCCGGGCAGCAGGGTGGCTACGGACAGAGACGGGCGCGGGCCGTCTGCTTGGGCGGCAAACCGATCCAATATAGCCTTCAGCTCTTGTTCGTCCAGAGGCTTCAGCAGGTAGTCGAAGGCCGACTGACGGATAGCCTCTATCATGTATTTGTCGTAGGCCGTATAAAAGACGACGCGCAGGTCCCACGTCAGGCTGTCGTGCATTTCTTGCAGCAGTTGCATCCCGGTCGTGTCCGGCAGTTCCACGTCCAGGAAGAGCAGGTCCGGCTGCACGCGGGCGATGAGTTTCTTGCCTTGGTTGCCATTGCGGGCCACTCCCTCCAAGGCGAAACGCGGGTCCTTTGCCAGTTCAAAGCGCAGGCTCTCCACGGACACCTCGTCGTCATCCACGATTATTGTCTTAAACTTCTCCATAAGCCAATCGTTTTCCGTTTGAGGTAGCAAATTTAGGGAATAGCCCACTTCCCGGCAAGGCTGTTTGGGCGAAAAAATCACTATTTGGCATGAATCAACGACCAAGCTGCCTGAAAACGCGACTATGCTGCATTAATGAATATCCGCAAAGCCCCGATGCTTGAGTCCGTGCGGGTTCCATCCGTACTGGAATCGGGTTCCACCCGTACTGGAACCGGGTTCCATCCGCACTGGAACCAAGTTCCACCCGTATTGGAACCGAGTTCCACCCGTATTGGAACCAAATCGAAAAGAACACTGTAACGGCGTTCCACTCATACTGTAACGGCGTTTCATCCGTACTGTAACGGCATGGATATGCTTGATGGGGGCATTGCGGATATTCATTTGCATTATTATAAAGCGGCACTGTCATACTGCCGGGGCAGTAGGAAGGTCACTTGGCATCCTGTCTCGCCTTCGGGCAGGGGGACGTTGCTGATGTCCGCCTCAATGGGGCGGCGGTTATGCTGGTTCAATATCTGTATCGTTTGCATTACCACCTTCATGCCTGTCCCCGTGCCCGGGTGCCGGCTGTCCGGACGGAAGCCTCCGCCGTTGTCCGTGATTCGTATTAGTACGCCCAGCGGGGTGGTACCCACATCGATGCGAAGCATGCGTCGGCCGGGCTTGTCCTTGAGGGCATGTTTCACGGCATTCTCCACGGGGATTTGCACCAGCATTGAGGGTAGCCGCACTTCGGAGGGGCGCACGATGGGGTCTATGTCCAGCGTGAAGTGGAAATCCGGCCCCAGCGACGCTTGCTCCAGGTCGAGGTAGGTCTGCACAAAATCCAGTTCTTCGTCCAAGGTTACGGAGAGCTGGTCCGCCAACTCCAGGTTGCGGCGCATCAGCTTGACCAGGGACGAGAGGTTGCGGCGGTGCGACTCGTCCAGCCCGGAGAGTTGTTGGTTGAGAACATTGAAGATGAAGTGCGGCGACAGCCGGTTGCGGATGTTCTGCAAGCGCAGGGACGATACCATGCGCCGGCTCTGCGCCAGGATGAGGGCGCGCTTTTTCTTGTTGTACACATAGACAAAGCCCGCCACGAGCAGCGCCAACGCCCCGAAGGCCAAGCCGGCGAAGCGCGTCTGCCGCAAGCGGAACACCTCGGCTCGCTGCTCTTGCATCAGTAGGCGGTTGGCTATCAGCGTGGAGTCTTGCCGGTAGCGCAGGGTCAGGTCGGCTACGCGCAGGCGGATGCGTTCGTTCAGGATGGAGTCGTCCAGGTGTTGGTCTTGCTGCAACACGCGGTAGGCCGCCGGATAGTCGCCCGCCTGTTCGTAGTATTGGATGAGGCTGCGGTTGCGGATGTGCAGCATGTCGGGGTCGATGCCCGGCGGGGTTGTGGCGCGGGCCACCAGGCGGGCGGCTTGCGGCAAGTCCCGCCGCAAGAGGGCCAAGCGGATGTATTGCGTGTCCAGGTAATAGAGGGCGGTGGGCACGCCGGACTGTCGGAAGAAAGGCTCGCACAAGCTCAGGTAGCGCGCGGCGGAATCTGCCATTCCCAGTCCCAAGTAGCAATCGGAGAGGTTGATGCGGCTCAAATTGAGTTCGAAGGTCATGTCCGGGTATTCGTTCGTCAGGCGGATGGCGCGGCGGAAGTAGCCGATTGCCGTGCGCAGATCGTCGCGCAGGTAGTAGGTCGTGCCCCGGTTGTTCAGATAGAAGTGCTTCTCGAAGGGGCGCATCCGGTCGTAGTTCTCCCCGGCCAATTCATAGTAGCGGTCGCAGAGGGAGAAAATGCGCAACGACGAGTATATCTGTCCCAGCCCGTAGTAGATGGGCGTCCGCTGCATGGGCGGCAGGTCCAGCGAGTCGCACAGGAAGAGGGCGCGCCGGTACCAGTAGGCGCCTTGGTCCAACTGTCCTTGGCGGTTGTAGGCATCGGCCAGGTTGATGAGGATGTCGGGCAGCACGTCCGCGCGTGTCCCCTCCGTTTGTAACTGGTAGGCGCGCAAGAAGCAGGCGATGGCCGAGTCCGTGCGTCCCGTGCGGGCTAGGATGTTGCCTTGCATGTTGCTGCACTCGGACTGCAAGTCGCGCAGGCCGGGGGACAGGGGCGCGCGGCGCGCATAGTCGTGTATTTGTCGGATGAGGAGACGGGCCGAGTCAAGGTCGAAGGTGAAGAGGCACGTCTTCAGCGCCAAGGCGAGGTACTGGCGGGACACCAGGCTGTCCGTACACTCGCGGCTGCGGCGCAGGGCTTCCGTGCGCAGGTGGCGCGGCGCGGCGGAAATGGAGTCCTGCCACACGAGGGAGAAGTAGTGGAACCGCTCTTGTTCCGTCTGCGACGTCGCCGGAGGGCGGCCGTCGCCGCAGGCCGAGGGCAGCAGCAACGTGGCTGCAAGGATGAGAACAACCATCCATGCGGGGTGTCCATGGCGGCATTCGGGTTGTTGGAGTTTCATGTCTTGGGTTTTTAGGTTTATCTTATTTTTATATTATATATTATGAATGTCCTCAAGGTTCCAATCTTTACCCGGGAGCGTTACACCCGTACTGTGACAATGTAACATCCGTACTGTGATAATCTGTGAATGCCTGATTGGGGAATCGCGGACATTCATATTATATATAATGTGCGCACGCTAGGGGCAAGCCCTTTCGGCATGATTGTCCGCCGTATTCTCCTTTCGGTCGGCTTGCTTGTCGGGGAGGGCGGCGGTGATGTCCTTTCAAGATGTCTGCCAATTCTGCAGGATGTCCTTGTCAGTGGATGGTCACGAGCGTGGCTCCGAAACCATATTCTTGGAAAGAAGCGTCCTGAGTCTTGCACGTCGGGTACTTGCGCCGCAATTCGTCCAGCACTGCCTTGCGCAGCACGCCTTCGCCCTTGCCGTGGATGAAGACGATGCGTTGTCCGGGTTTGCGACGGTATTGTTCCATGACTTCGCGGAACTTTATCAATTGGTATTGCAACATTTCGCCGGATGTCATGCCTCGCGTGTCGTCCAAGAGTTCATCAATGTGCAGGTCCACTTCCACGATGTCCTTCTTGGGGTTCGGGTTGGGTTTGGACTGGGATTTGTGCGCCGCCTTCTCTTGCAGTTCCACGGTCTTCTTTTGGCGGATGGCTTGTTGCAATTCTTGGGCGTCGACGATGATTTGCCGGGCGGGGCGGTCGTCGCGCACCAGGTCGTAGATGAGGGCCGGCGTCTCGAAGAAGTCGCTGGGTTGGAAAGTGTGCAGTTTGTAGAACTTCACCGTGTCGATGCGCAATTCCACCGAGGCAGCGGGCTTGAGCAGGAACGAGCTGCGGTCCTTGAAGGCCAAGAGCTGCACGCAGACGCGCTCGCGGTCGTTGAGGGCGGCTTTCTCGAACTCTTCCAGCAGGTACTTCTCGTTGGGGCCAATCAATCCGTGCGCTATCACGCTCCAGGCCGTCCCTTGGGCAGCGAGGTAGGTGTAGTAGAGGTCGTAGTTCGAGTCGTTCACTAGGTAGGCTTCGAAGGGCGTGGTGCTGACGGCCTTGATGTCCACGGGCACAAAGGCCAGGTAGACATTGAGGACGTTGCCGCCGCGCGTCTCGGGTTGGCGGTAGACAGACGGACGGGGCTGCTCCGGTCGCTCGGCAGGGGTGGGGGCGGGGTGTCCGGGCAAGGGCTGGGTGGCAGGCTTGGGCGGCGCGGATTGTTGCGCGCGCCGTGCCTTGTCGGCGGGAGTGGGGATGTTATAGTTATCTGTCTCGATGACCACGCACTCGCGCACGGGCATGGGGATGTCGAACCCGTCTTCGTCTTGCACCAACACAATGTCTTTACCTTGGAAGCCGGACACCCGGCCTCCGCCTGTTTCGCTCAAGAAGCGTACTTTGTCACCTATCTTCATAGTCGTATGTATTTATCTGTAAGTTATTTATTCTTCTCTGTCCAAGCAGTCAAGACGGCAAAAAGGCAGGGAGGCAGCAATGGGCCTCCGGCTTCCGGCGCCTGAATAATTCTGCATAACGGGTGCAAAGATACGGAATTATTCCTACCTTTGCACCGTAAATATGCAAACTATGAATCAAGATCCCAGACATATCCGCATCTGCGACTTCCAGTATGATTTGCCGGAGGAGCGCATTGCCAAGTTCCCGCTGGAAGAGCGCGACGCCTCCAAGCTCCTGCTCTGCCGGCACGGCGAGGTGAGCGAGGACCACTTCCGCAACTTGCCGCACTACATTCCCCAAGGTAGCTTGATGGTATTTAACAACACGCGTGTCATCCGCGCCCGCCTGCACTTCCGCAAAGACACGGGCGCCCTCATCGAGGTGTTTTGCTTGGAGCCGGCGGCCCCGTCGGACTATGCTCTCAATTTCCAGCAGACCCGGCATGCCGCCTGGCTCTGCATGATTGGCAACCTGAAGAAGTGGAAAGAAGGGCCGCTGCGTCGCGAGATGACCGTGCGCGGGATGCCCGTCACGCTGACTGCCACGCGCGGGGAATGCCGGGGGACAAGCCACTGGGTGGACTTCGAGTGGGACAATGGCCAAGTGACCTTTGGCGACCTCCTGGAGGTGTTCGGCGAGTTGCCTATCCCTCCTTACTTGAACCGCGAGACGCAGGACAGCGACTTGGTGACCTACCAGACGGTATATAGCAAAATTAAAGGATCGGTGGCTGCGCCTACGGCGGGGCTGCATTTCACCTCTCGCGTACTCGAAGCGTTGAGGCAGCAAGGCGTGGACATGGAGGAACTGACGCTGCACGTCGGGGCAGGTACGTTCCGCCCTGTCAAGAGCGAGGAGATAGAAGGCCATGAGATGCACACCGAGTACATATCGGTGTCGCGGCAGACCATTCGTAAGCTGTTGGACCACGGAGGCGGGGCCATCGCCGTGGGCACCACTTCGGTGCGTACGCTGGAGAGCCTGTACCACATCGGACTCACCCTCCTGAAGAATCCCGACGCCACGGACGAGGAACTGCCCGTGCGGCAGTGGCAACCCTATGACCTCGACCCTGCGGAGGCGGCGACGCCCACGGTGGAGGCCCTGCAAGCCTTGCTGTCGTACTTGGACCGTCACGGGCTGGAGACGTTGCATACTTCGACCCAAATCATCATTGCCCCTGGCTATGAATACAAGGTGGTGCGTGCCATGGTGACTAACTTTCACCAACCGCAGAGCACGCTGCTGCTGCTGGTGTCGGCCTTTGTGCACGGAGACTGGCGGAAGATTTATGATTATGCCCTGGAGCACGATTTCCGTTTTCTCAGCTACGGGGACTCGTCGCTGTTGATACCTTGATATATCCGATTATGAAACAAGACAATCACGAAGAACTATTCCCCGTGGTGGACGAGGAGGGAAATATCCTGGATGCCGCCACGAGAGGCCGGTGCCACGACGGACACAGCAAGCTGCTGCATCCGGTGGTGCACCTGCATGTGTTTAACTCGGCGGGGGAACTCTACCTTCAGCAACGTCCGGCGTGGAAAGACATCCAGCCCGACAAGTGGGATACAGCCGTGGGCGGTCATGTGGATTTGGGCGAGAGCGTGGAGCAGGCCCTGCGGCGCGAAGCGCGCGAAGAGTTGGGCATCGCCGGTTTCACTCCCCAGCTTGTGGACCGCTATGTCTTTGAGTCCTCCCGCGAGCGGGAACTGGTCTTCACTTTCCGCACTGTCTACGATGATCCCGTTACGCCTTCGGACGAGTTGGCCGGCGGCCGCTTTTGGTCAGTAGCCGAAATTCGGGAACATTTGGGGCGCGGTATTTTTACTCCTAATTTCGAAGGGGAAGTGGAGAAGGTGTTCGCTTCTTGCTCCAATTAGCGGACGACGTTGACGACCTTCCCCTGTTCGAAGATGATGGCGACGTTGTTAGCTATCATCCAGCGGGTGCGGTTGCCGCTCTGTCGGACGTACTTGGGGTAGCCTATGCTGAGGATGCACTCTGTCTCGTTCATACCCTCTGCTACCTCGTGTTCCAAAATGGTGTCCCAGTGGGTGACGGGCTGCAACGGCGTCTCGGGGACAAACTGCTGCCACCCTGCCAGCACGGCTTGGTGTATTCTTGCAAATTCTTGGAGTTGTTGGATGGACTTCTCTTTCTCCAAGTTCAGGTCTGCGAAGGCAGTGCTCTTGACATCCCCGAAGAGGTTGCTCGTAATGAGGCTGAGGTTATGGGTATGGATGGTCAGCTTCTTTCCGTTGAGCGCACATGTCAGGGTCCTGCCGTAGTAATAGCTCTTGTCATTGGCGTTGGTCAGCTCGGTTAGCACGTTAGCTTGGAAGGTGTGGGTTGCGGGATCTAATTGCTGGATGTTGTAGGTGCCCTTCTCGCTAAGTCCCAAGACGTAGGCCAACGTATGGGTGAAGGCCTCCTCCTCCGATTCGTAGTCGAGTGTGAGGGTGTCCAGCAGTATGATTTCCCCGTCGTTCGAGAGGTAGGGGGCCGGCAGTTGGATGGTCACTGTTGTCTCCTCGGTTTTGTCCTTGCCGAAGATTTTCTTGAATTTGCCTTTGATTCCTTGTGCCTGTGCGGCACCTGCTATTGTGCAGAGGATGAGGGCGAAGAGGTAGATTTTCTGTTTCATGTTAACTGCTTTTCAAGTAAAAAAGAAGGACTGGCGCCGATGCGGGTGGCCAATCCTTCTTATAAAATAGGTTAGTAGTTTGGTTTCATTAGAATCTTACTCCCAGTCTCAGGCCGCAAAGATTCATGTTAGCATCCCAGTCGGACAGTTTCTGGCTGTCGAACACGAAGCCCACGTTGAAGCGGGGCGTAACATTCACGCCCACTTGGATCTCGTAGGCGAAGCCGCCATCCTCCATGTCGATGGCACGTCCGTAACCCAAGCTGAAGCTGGCAAATGCGGTCATGTCGGCAAAGAGGACAGGAGAGGTGCCACGAACGCCGGTCATGAATTGCGGGGTGATAGATTCGCTGAAGTGGCTTAGTTCGGCCATAGCTTTTACTTTGAGGATATCCCAAGCTACGTATTCGGAGAATCCATAGCGGTAGCCCAAACCTAAGTCCATGGCTGCGCCGTCACCTTCGACATCTCCTCCAAGTTTACCTATGCCTACTTCGAGGAACATGCCGGAGTTGCGAACTTCCTTTTTCTGCTTGGACACCGTGGTGCTAGTCACCAACTGCGCATTTGCCGCAGCACAAGTGAAGGCTACGAGCAATAATAAGAGAATCTTTTTCATTGTTTAGTGATATTAAGTTAGTAATTTAGTTCTGGTTGAGGGCCTTGGTCTTGCTCGTCTCGTTGATGCGGTTGATATAGGAGTTCATGTACGGGTTAGCGGTAGTGATCCACAGCCATTCGTAGTCTCCGTCTTCTTTGCTGGCCGTGCGGAAGTTTACGTACTTACCAGGGAAGCCGGAGAGTTCCACAATGACATGCTGTCCTTTCTCGTCAGAGCGGGCATTGAACGTGGCGGCGACTATGATGTCGGCTTGCGCTTCTTTGGCTGCACGGTACAATGCACGAGCTTTGATATTTTCCAACTGTTCAAAGGTGAGGGACTCTACAGACTTGATGGGGTATTCATAGGGGCCATAATCTTGGCGGACTTGGTCGTTCAGAATTTGAATCTCCGCAACCAAGGGCTTGATGAACACGTCCTGTTTGGGTTCTATGATACGGGATTGTGATTGCTCAAACTGGGTTTGTCCCATCGCATTGCTTGCAAATACTACGGTAAGTACTATGCAAGAAATCGCGTACTTGAATACATTTTTTAGCATATCAGTAAGTAGTGTTTTTGTTCGTCCACTCCCTAGGCGAACTGGTTACACATAATTTAAGGTTGGGAGTTCTCTAGCTTGACAGAAGGCAGGTGTTTATATCTGTTAAGCTGGAAGCCTTATCACAGGGCACAAAGATAACAACAATTAAAATTAGAAAAAATCCCTCATACTGGGAATGGGGATTATGTGGTCGATAGGCGTTACTAAGTGTTCTAAATTGGGGATTATCAGGAGCGTTTTTTAAGCATGGCGGTTGTCCTTGACAGGGGTTATTCGGTCAGATATTTCTTCATGCCCCGTGTTTGATAGACTTTGTGCTCCCCTTCTTTGTGGCTATAGATCAGGTAAGCATCTATTTCGGGATGCGCTTCGGCAAAGGCTATGGCACGCTCCAAACCCATCACCATGAAGGCGGTGGCATAGGCATCGGCGCTCATACAGTCGGAAGCAATGATGGTGGCGGACAGGATTTCGTGCTGCACAGGGTATCCGGTGCGGGGATCGATGGTGTGGGCATATTTCTTGCCGCCTTTGTAGTAGAAGTTGCGGTAGTTGCCCGAGGTGGCCATGGAGGCGTCTGTGATGTGTAGCACGGTTTGTAGTTCTCCTTTCACGGAGAGTGAGTCGTCCACAGGTTTGTTGATGCCTATGCGCCATGGTGCTGACTGGGGGTTGGTGCCGCGCACCACTACTTCGCCGCCTATGTCTACCATGAAGTTGTTTACTCCCCGGCGTTGCAACACGTTGGCCACCACGTCCACGGCATAACCTTTGGCCACGGCGCTACAGTCAAGCATCAGGCGCGGATCGTCTTTCTCTATTCGTCCGTCGGTGGTTAGTCTTACCTTCTCATAGCCGGTGAATGCCAGCAAACTGTCTATCAGGGTCGAGTCGGGGAAGGTTCCTTCTTTGAAGCCGAAGCCCCAGGCATTGACCAGCGGTGCTACGGTGATGTCGAATGCGCCTTGTGTCTGAGCAGATACTTGCATGCTGCGTTGGAAGACGTTGGCGAACAAGGTATCCGCCTTCACGG
Source organism: uncultured Bacteroides sp. (assembly GCA_944322365.1). GTDB lineage: Bacteria > Bacteroidota > Bacteroidia > Bacteroidales > Bacteroidaceae > Bacteroides. The sequence goes on along the minus strand of CALUOW010000002.1, from coordinate 29,550 downwards.
CTTCGTTGCGGTTTATCCGGCTGATGACAGAGGTGTCGTTGAACATGGACAAGGATCCATCGAACTTCCGCAATTCGGCTTCTATCTCCGCCTTCAAGTTCTCGCGGCTTTGGTAGGTGATGTTGTACACGGTGCCGAAGATGAGACCTTGGTCCTTCTGGTAAGGTACGGGTGCCTGGTGGCGTGCCAATATCCAGATGGTGCCTGCCACGAGCAGGAGCAGCCACACGAGGTTTTGGATTTTCTTCTTGTTCATGTCCGTCTTTTTAGCTAAAGAATAAATGTTCTATCAATATCTTGCAGCCGATGATCACCAAGATGATGCCACCTAGCAACTCTGCGCGTATCTTGCGGGCAATGCCTCCGCCGCAATGGATGCCGAACAGCAACCCCGTCAGCGACAAGACAAACGACACGAAACCGATAATGCCTACAGCCGGCAAGATGCCTGCCACGCCCTGCACGCCTACGAAAGCGAAGGATACGCCTACGGCCAATGCGTCGATGCTAGTGGCCACGGCAAAGGCCAATATCACTTTCAAGCGGGTAGGGTCGAAGCTGTGGCGCTCTTCTTCATCCTTGAACGATTCGCGTATCATCCTCCCTCCCAAGAAGCTCAATATGGCGAAGGCCACCCAATGGTCGATGTCTTCTATCAGATGGCTGAAGAGACTGGCCGCCGCCCATCCGATAAGGGGCATCAACGCTTGGAAAAATCCGAAGAAGAAAGCCATGGTCAGCATTGCCTTCCAACGCGTCTTTTTCAATAAAATGCCGCTGGCTATGGACACTGCAAAGCAATCCATCGCTAATCCGATGGCCAACAACCAAATTTCAAGTCCTGTCATAATTACGTTTGTTTTCTAGTTAAGAAGTTATCACTTCGATAGGAGTTAGAGAAGTTACATTTCTTCCACTTCTCTAATTTCTTCACTTCTAAACTCCTCGGAGCATCATCTAGAAAGGCAGCTTATAAGTTATTGTATATTGCACGCCCAATGTGTTGTTGCCATATTTGCCGAATCCCGGCACATACCAAGGGTCGCCATTCTCTCCCGTCGTGCCTGACAGCTTGTAGCGGAAGCGCAACCCCCAGCCCATGTATAGTGACCGCCAAACGTGCGCCCGTATGCCTACGCCGAACTCTAGCCATTGCATGGAGCCTTTCATTCCCGTATGATTGCAAGGAACGGTGCCGCCCCATATGTCGTCCGTCATGTTGGGATTCATCGGCGTGCCGCCATAGATGGGATCGTCCACGCCGGGGACATCCACGTCGTAGGTGAAGCTGCTGCGGCCATAACGCAAGCCCACGAGCAACATCTGTCCGTGCTTCTTCTTATACAAGGCGTTATAATCCATGCCTATGCGGAAGTAAGGCGCGCCGCTCTTGTAGTGGATGCCGGTTTCATTCCATTCGTCGGTCTTGCCGTAGCCCACTTCCACGGTGGGGAAGAAGCGATGCTTCAAGTCTACGCTGGCCACCACCTCGCTGCTCAGGAAGTCGCCTCCAAGCAGCTTGCTGCCGATGCCCCATAGGTCGATGCCCACCGACACGCCGTTGTAGAGCGGATACTCTATCTCCGGCGCCTTTTTCTCTTTTTTGGTGGCCACGGGGCGCGTGTCCCTCGAAGCGGACTGGCCCGTCTGAGCCGCCGCCTGCATGGGCAGGAGCAGGCACGCCAAGCAGCAGAGCAGGCTAATAGAACAACCGTATATTTTCTTGACCATAAGAGCCGGCTTCGTTTTGGGTGATGTGGATGGAATCCAATAGATGGCGCGTATAGCTGACCGAGACGAGGCTTTGCCGCATCTGGTAGCCGCAATCCATCGACAGGAAGTAAGGCGTATTGGTGTGACGGATAAGGACAGTGTCTTTCACATCCTGGGCGTAACGGAATACCAGCACCGTCGAATCGGCCGTATAACGCAGTGGGAGGGTGAGTTCGCGTACCTCCGCTTCGCGGTTGATGAGGATGCTATCCGTTCCCCAGGCGGTCACGGTCAGCGAGTCGAGCGTGTCGTTTTGCACATAGCCGTCTGCATCCAAGGTGTAGATGCGCCCGTTCATCATGGGGCGTACGACCATCGAGCAATCCGCCTCTTCCGAGCATGAGGCGAAGAAGCCGATGACGGGGCAGAGCCATGCGCCTGCCAAGGCAAGTTTGAGTAATCGTTTCATATCTAATTATCGGTCAGATGTTTTTTTCTATTTGGTAATTGTTCCTGCCTTCGGCGTTGCGCGAAATCAGTTCGCCAAGGAAGCCCGTCAAGAACAGTTGCGTGCCTATGATCATGGCCGTCAGCGCCAGGTAGAAGTAGGGCGACTCTGTCACCAGCCGGTAGGGCAAATCGTTGTACATGTAATACAACTTGTTGAAGCCCACGATGAGCACGGCTATGAAGCCGAAGATGAACATCAGCGACCCTAGGAAACCGAAAAAGTGCATGGGCTTCACCCCGAAGGTGGAGAGAAACCACAGGGTAATCAAGTCCAAGTATCCGTTGAAGAAGCGGTTCCATCCGCCAAATTTCGTCTTGCCGAACTTGCGAGCTTGGTGGTGCACTACCTTCTCGCCAATCTTGCCGAAGCCCGCGTTCTTGGCCAGGTAGGGGATGTAGCGGTGCATCTCGCCGTAGACTTCGATGTTCTTGATGACCTCCTTGCGGTAGGCTTTCAGTCCGCAATTGAAGTCGTGCAGGTTCTTGATGCCGGATACCTTGCGCGCCGTGGCATTGAACAGTTTGGTGGGCAGCGTCTTCGACAGGGGGTCGTAGCGTTTCTTCTTCCAGCCCGACACCAAGTCGTAGCCGTCTTGCGTGATCATTCGGTAGAGTTCGGGGATTTCGTCGGGGCTGTCCTGCAAGTCGGCGTCCATGGTGATGACTACGTCTCCTTCCGCCCGCTTGAAGCCGCAATACAATGCTGGCGACTTGCCATAATTCCGGCGGAACTTGATGCCTTTCACCTCCGCAGGGTGTTGCCGGTGCAATGCTTCGATGGTTTGCCACGAGCCGTCGGTGCTTCCGTCATTGACAAAAATCACTTCATACGAGAATCCGTTTTGCTTCATCACCCGCTCTATCCAAGCGTAAAGCTCCTGCAAGGATTCTTCTTCGTTATATAAGGGTACGACAACTGATATATCCATTCGGTCTTTCTGACTTTATTGTTATTATGTGTTCAAAGAAAAAATGAAATGACAGCTTACATCTTCTGTTTTCTCATGGCAAATAGAGCTGTGGGGATGGCCAGCAGCGCGCCCCAGAAGATGTTGTTGGTGAACAATTGCATGGTGATGTCGATGGGCGTGAGCGAGGCCAGTTGCTCGCACGCCTGCTCCATCTGCTCCCTGTATGCCTCCATGCCTCCCGTCAGCGACGCATCTTGGCGGAAGAACTGCTCCACCATGTCCGTGTACGTGTTGACGATGAAGCCCTGGTCGATGAAGCGGAAGTAGATGTAATGCGCGGCCGCAGCCAGCAGCGCGGCATACACGTACATCAGCACCGTGAACGTCCATGCGTGCAGGAAGCCGATGTTGCCTCCGCACGCTTGGTTGCGGTAGTTTCTTGCATAATAATATCCCACAAACGGGCCTCCCAGCACAAAGCCCATGAAGAGCAACAACAAGAGCGGGTAGGTCATCCCCAGCGGGAAGAAAGCCGCCCCCGCTATCCAGTAGATGCCCAAGTAGGCGCCAAACTGCATGGCGTATCGTTGCAGGTAGTTTCTGTTTTCTGCCATCTTGCTTTGGTTGTTTTTTGTAAATGCCGTGCAAAGGTAGCAATAATATTGTTGCAAATGCTCCATCGGCTTGTTAAAGTTGGAAAAAACTTTCCCCAACCTATTGCACGTATGAAAAAAATGCCTACCTTTGCAGCCGCAAAAACGGGTAAGTCCTACACGGCCAGCTCCCTGTGAATCCTCCAGGGCTTGACCGCAGCAAAGGTAACAGGTCGTAGCGGCGCGATGTAGCCAGCTTACCCACCCGCCTCTTTAGCTCAGTTGGCCAGAGCACGTGATTTGTAATCTCGGGGTCGTTGGTTCGAATCCGACAAGAGGCTCAAGAAGTAAAACTGGAAGAGGAGAGAGGGTGCTGTTTCGCCAACGGCATCCTCTTTTTTATGTTATACCCTTATGCTGCAATGCTACGATTGACTATACCTCTATCGTAGACTCCTGATTTTCAATATTGATTTTATTTTTCCCGAATATTGACGAAAAAATGCTCTCTTAGCATGTCATGGGATTTGGCTGCCCCAAACATTGTGCTTACCTTTGTTGCGCCGAAGCAGAGGCAATCCCAAACATTAACCGTTAAAACCTTCACGGACCATGAGCTATTACAAGGAAAAACAAAGAAAAAATATTTTCCGGCAAAAAAACGCCCAAAGTTTTGGCTGTTTACCTAAAGATAGTTACCTTTGCGTGCTTATGCAAAGCTACAAGGTAAAAAGTTGTAGTTTTCATGCAGGTGTTAGTTTTGGGAAGCCGCTTGCACAGGTCGTTTTTCGGACTGGTGGGGCGGCTTCTTTTTCTTTTGTTTCCTTTCTTTGGTTTCCGGATCGGCGGACGAAAAAAAACGGATTCCGTTTGTCGCGCGTGCCGACTTTTTTCGTACCTTTGCGCGCATAATCGTATAATTAAAATACAAAAACATCATTCTATATGGGAGGTTTTTTCGGAACAGTGACCCAAGCACCTTGTGTGACCGACTTGTTTTACGGCACCGACTACAACTCGCACTTGGGAACCAGACGCGGCGGCATGGCCACGTATGACGCAGAAAAAAAACAATTCACCCGATCCATCCACAATTTGGAGAGCACGTATTTCCGCACGAAGTTCGAAGATGAGCTGGACAAGTTCACCGGCAACTCCGGCATTGGCATCATCAGCGACACGGACGCGCAACCCATCATCATCAATTCGCATTTGGGGCGCTTCGCCATCGTCACCGTCGCCAAAATCCAGAACATCGACGAATTGGAGGCCGAATTGTTGGCGCAGAACATGCACTTTGCCGAACTCAGTTCGGGGAAGACCAACCAGACGGAGCTGATAGCCCTGCTTATCATCCAGGGGAAGACCTTCGTCGAGGGCATCGAGAATGTCTATAACCGCATCCAAGGCTCGTGTTCGATGCTTCTGCTGACCGAGGACGGTATCATCGCCGCACGCGACAAGTGGGGGCGCACGCCCATCGTCATCGGCAAGAAGGAAGGCGCGTTTGCCGCCAGCAGCGAGTCGTGCAGTTTTCCGAATTTGGACTACGAGATACACTCCTACCTGGGGCCGGGCGAGATTGTCCGCCTCAGGCCCGACGGCATCGAACAGATGCGCAAGCCCAACGAAGGGCGGATGCAGGTGTGCTCCTTCCTGTGGGTGTACTACGGCTTCCCTACATCGACCTACGAGGGGCGCAATGTCGAGGAGGTGCGTTTCCTGTCCGGATTGAAGATGGGGCAGACGGACCCCTCGGAGGTGGATTGCGCCTGCGGCATACCCGATTCGGGCGTGGGCATGGCTTTGGGATACGCCGAAGGCAAGGGGGTGCCCTATCACCGTGCCATCGCCAAATATACCCCCACTTGGCCCCGCAGTTTCACGCCTAGCCGGCAGGAGTTGCGCAGCTTGGTGGCCAAGATGAAGCTGATACCCAACCGCGCGATGCTGAAGGACAAGCGCGTGCTCTTTTGCGACGATTCCATCGTGCGCGGCACCCAACTGAGGGACAACGTGAAGGTGCTCTTCGACTGCGGCGCGCGCGAGGTGCATATCCGCATCGCCTGCCCGCCGCTGATATACGCCTGCCCTTTCATCGGATTCACCGCTTCGCGCAGCAACTTGGAGCTGATTACCCGCCGCATCATCAAGGAATTGGAGGGCGACGAAAACAAGAATCTTGAGAAGTATGCCGTCACCGGTTCGCCCGAATACGAGAAGATGGTGGACATCATCCGCCAACGCTTCGGATTGAATTCGCTGAAGTTCAATACGCTCGAGACGCTGGTAGAGTCCATCGGATTGCCCAAGTGCAAGCTCTGCACGCATTGTTTCGACGGGACGGGATGCTTCTGAAGCGCATTTCTGTAGTCAGTAGTTAGTAACCAGTAGTCAGCAGCTGGTGGTTGGTAGTTTGCAGAAAAGAATCATTTCCTCCACCGCATGTCATTCTGGCTACTAACTACTAAATTCTAAATTCTAAAGATATGACCTTAGTAGAAAGATTTTTGAAGTATGTCAGTTTCGACACCCAGTCGAACGAAGAAAGCGGCGCTACGCCCAGCACGCCGGGGCAGATGGTGTTTGCCGAGTACCTGAAAGAAGAGTTGGAGACATTGGGCTTGGAAGAAGTGTCGTTGGACGACAACGGTTACCTCTATGCCACCCTCCCTGCCAATGTGGAGGGAGATGCGCCCGTGGTAGGCTTCATCGCCCACATGGATACCTCGCCCGATATGAGCGGCAAGGACGTGAAACCGCGCATCGTGCCTGCTTATGACGGGGGCGACATTACGCTTTGCGCCGAAGAAGGCATTGTCCTGTCTCCCGCCCAATTCCCCGAACTGTTGGAGCATCGGGGCGAGGACTTGATCGTCACCGACGGACATACCCTTTTGGGCGCCGACGACAAGGCGGGCATCGCCGAAATCGTTTCCGCCATCGTCTACCTGCAACAGCATCCTGAGGTGAAGCACGGCAAGATACGCATCGGTTTCAATCCCGACGAAGAAATCGGTCTCGGCGCCCACAAGTTCGATGTGGAGAAGTTCGGCTGCGACTGGGCGTATACGATGGATGGTGGCGAAGTGGGAGAGTTGGAGTTCGAGAATTTCAACGCCGCTTCCGCCAAACTTGTTTTCAAGGGACGTAACGTGCATCCGGGTTATGCCAAAGGAAAGATGATCAACTCGCTCCGCGTGGCCAATCGTTTCATGTCGCTTCTGCCCGACAGCGAGACCCCCGAACATACCGAGGGATACGAAGGCTTCTACCACCTCGTAGGAGTCAACGGGGAAGTGGAGCAGACCACCGTGTCCTACATTATCCGCGACCATGATTCTGCCCGCTTCGAGGCGCGCAAAGCCACGATGCAACGCTTGGCGGACTTTATCAACGCCGAGTATGGCGAGGGAACCGTCGCCCTGGAGTTGAAAGACCAATACTACAACATGCGCCGCCAGATAGAGCCGGTGATGCACGTCATAGACATTGCTTTCCAGGCCATGAAAGAAGCCGGTGTGGAACCTTGCGTGCGGGCGATACGCGGTGGTACGGATGGCGCGCAACTTTCGTTCAAAGGGTTGCCCTGCCCCAACATCTTTGCCGGCGGGCTGAACTTCCACGGCCGCTACGAGTTCGTACCCATTCCCAGCATGGAGAAGGCGATGAACGTCATCGTCAAGATTGCGGAACTGGCGGCTGCTCATACTAAGTAACAAGATTATTTACCCCAAAGATATATTATCATGAAAACAACTCCGTTTACCGAAAAGCATATTGCGTTAGGCGCAAAGATGCACGAATTTGCCGGCTACAACATGCCTATCGAATATTCCGGCATCATCGACGAGCACATGACCGTCTGCCAGTCCGTGGGCGTGTTCGATGTCTCGCACATGGGCGAGTTTTGGGTCAAGGGACCGCAAGCCTTGCCCTTCTTGCAGAAAGTGACCTCCAACGACGTATCGGCTTTGGTGCCGGGCAAAGTGCAATACACGTGCTTTCCCAACGAGACGGGAGGCATTGTGGACGACCTGCTGGTCTATCAGTACGAGCCGGAAAAATACCTGCTGGTGGTCAATGCCGCCAACATCGAGAAGGATTGGAACTGGTGCGTTGCCCACAACACCGAAGGCGCCGAGTTGGAGAATGCTTCCGACCGCATGGCGCAACTGGCTGTGCAAGGCCCCTTGGCTATCAAAGCTTTGCAGAAACTGACTCCGATTGACCTTTCGACAATTCCTTACTACCACTTCACGCACGGCCCGTTTGCCGGCGAGGCAGATGTCATCATCTCCAACACGGGCTATACCGGCGCGGGCGGCTTCGAACTTTATTTCTATCCCGAAGCAGCCATGAAGATTTGGGATGCCGTCTTCGAAGCCGGCGTCGAGTTTGGCATCAAGCCCGTCGGGTTGGGCGCGCGCGACACGCTCCGCCTCGAAATGGGGTTCTGCCTCTATGGCAACGATTTGGACGATACCACCTCGCCCATCGAAGCAGGTTTGGGATGGATTACCAAGTTTGTGGAAGGCAAGAACTTCATCAACCGCCCCATGCTGGAGCAGCAGAAGAAGGAAGGCGTTTCCCGCCGATTGGTGGGCTTCGAGATGATAGATCGTGGCATTCCCCGTCATGGCTACCAGTTGTGCGACGCCGATGGCAATGCCATAGGCACAGTGACCTCCGGCACCATGTCGCCTGTGCGCAAGATTGGCATCGGCATGGGATATGTCAAGCCTGAGTTCGCCAAACCCGGCACGGAGATTTGCATCGACGTGCGCGGCCGTAAGCTGAAAGCGCAAGTAGTGAAGCCTCCTTTCCGCAAATAAGCAAGGACAGGCAATATAAACAAAAGGAGAGTGCAACCCCGGTGGCGCACCCTCCTTTTGTTATATGTGAGAATCTTATTGTTTCAGTTTCCCCAAGAACAGGATATTGTTGTCATTCTCGTCAAGCGAGTTTTTCAGTTTGGTCAGTTTCTCCACCTGGTCTTTGGGGCAATCGCCCGAGGCCAGTGTCTTTTCCAGCTTCTCCATCAGCTGCAGGGGTTCCATGCACTCAAAGTAATAGCCGTCTTGAAAACGGGGCCACATGTCCATATTACCCAAGAAGTCGTTAGTGAATTTGCCTATTTCGAAAGCCTCGCCGCTAGCTTTGTCCACCAAGAGGTTACGCCCCTTGTCGCCGACGATGTTGATGTAGAAGTAGCGCGGAAGCTCGGTCAGGATAAACCAGTTGTTCTTTCTTGCCTCCGGATTCATGCTGAAGGCAAAGCGGGGCACCAACTCATTGGCTTGCATGTCGTAATGATAGAGGGTGTCCGAAAAGGTGTACATGACGGGAAAATCGGCTGTGTTGCGGTACGACCAAATCTCGTTTTCAAGTCCCGAAAGGGTTTGGTTTCCCTCTTGGAAGTAGGCTGCCGTGCTCAGATTGGGTTTGTAGGCATATCGGATGCTGTCTTTGCCATTAGTGGGGATAAGGGCGTGGCTGAAACTGCCGCTTGACCCCTTGGGGTCAATCAGGCTGATGTGCGTCAAGGCCATGCTTCCGTCCGGTAGCGCAAACAAGCGCCCCTTGTTGACGTTCTCTTTGAATCTTACTTCTCCTACGAACGTGCCTTCCATGTCATATTTCAGCAGGTAATTGGTATATCCAAACAGGGTTAAATAGATGTGCCCGTCTTTTTCGTTGATAAGACCTCCGTAGGCATAGGAATACTCTCCCGGACCCTGTCCCAAGCCGCCTACATCGTGGATAAAAGTACCGTCTTTCGCAAAGAGTTTTACAGGGGATTTGCTACATTTCAAGGCGATGTAATTCTCGGAGAAGTAAGGCCAGAAAGACCGGAGGCTGAACAAGGCTTCGTCCCGACTGTCAAAGCGGATAATCTGGAAATCTTCTATCAACTCGCTCAGTTTCACGTCTCTTTTCTGCGTCACGTCTTCGTTTACAAGCGTAGTGAATGCGTTTTTGTTTTTTTCAGTCTCCGCTTTTTTAGAGGGAGATTGGCAGGCTGCCAGCAAGGAGATGGCCGCACATGCCATTAGGAATCTTTTTATCATGGCGTTAAAAAATAAAAGGTGAATATTTGTTGGTAGACAAAGATACGAATCTTCCGTCTTTTGCTTCGTATTCACCTTTTATTTTATGAAACTTTATGAAAAGCCCGTACCCGGCTTGTATCTCGCAGAGTACGCATTTATCGTCACACCTTGTTGATTTTCTCCATCAGCATCAGCGCCCAATTCATTTCTTTGTCTATCCAGATGCGCTCTTCGCGGTCGGCAGGGCGTTGCTCTTGGTAAGCATGGAGGACATCCACGTAATCTTGCAGCGAATGGAGGGCGTCGCTTTGCTTCTTCATCCGCATCAAGAGCAGGATGCGTTGCTTGCAAACGTCCAGGTTGGGCGCGTTGGGCGTCAGCTTGTCGGCTTCCTCCAGCAGGGCGAGGCATTCTTCGTTGGCTTCGGGCGTGTTGTAGAGGGCCATTTTCGATTGCACCAAGAGGACATACGTCTGCGCGTCGGCCAACCGGTTTTTGATATTCTTCTCGGCCAGCATGATGGATTCTTTGAACAATCCCCCGGCATAGTTCAGCGCCGCATTGAAGTTGACAGCATCATACGTGTTCTTCAGATAAGGGCGGTTGGCATTGTCTGCCGAAGTGCTTCCCTCCGAAGCAGGAAGCGCCTCGATACGTTTTTGCAAGTCGTCCACCGAGTGATAGCGCAGGATGTCCTCCGTCTGCCGGTTGCGCAGGTAGTAATCGCGGATTTTCTTCAATCCCGATGACAAGGCATCCGTCGGGTAACCGTGGAAGGCCAATATCTCGCCGGCCAGTTGGTCGGCCTCTTTCTCTTGCTTGTCGCTGTAGTTCATTCCCAGACGGTCGAAGGCGGGGAGGCAGAGCAAAGAGATTATCTCGCCGATGTCTGCCGCCAGGCTGGCATTGAGCGCGTCATGGTTGCCACGGAAGTAATATTCGCCTTCGAAGCTATAAGAAAGTTCGTTGAACACGTTCGCCCAGAATGTGGCCCGCTTGGCGCGTCGTTCGGCCTTGTGTATGTTGTCCATCGGGTGGTCGAAGAGGTGATGTCCTATCTCCGTGGCGAGCAAGGCCACCAGCTCGGCTTCCGAATCCAGACTGCTGAGCAACCCTGTGCTGACAATCAGCGTCCCGCTGGGCAGAACAAACACAGTCGGCTCCAGCGATTGGATGACGCAGACATTCAGGTTGCCGTTGCGCCCGGTGAGGACTTGGTCCGCGCAGAGGGTGGCCACCAATCCTTGCACATACGAGGTCATGTAGGCATCTTCGTAGACTATGTCGTTCAGGTGCGCCAAGTAGTCCTGGCATTCCTCTTCCACTTCGCGGCGGAAGTCCTGGTTTTTCTCTTGCTCTTTTCTCTGCTCGTAGATGTGGTGTTTCAAGTACGTCTGTTGCCAGAAATCGGACACCGTTTCCGGCTTGTCCATTGCCACGATGTTCAGCCACGATTGGGGCAAGAGGAAGTTCTGCCCGTTGCTTTCGATTTGGTAGTAAATACCGGTTTCATACTGGTCCGTCTCGCTGACCCGCATCACCATCCGGATGATGACGGGGGCTCCTTGGGGCATTTGTTGGTAGGCTTCCTTCAAGGTTCCTTTCACGTTCAGGTAATCGCTCATCGGCTCTTGCTTGGCCATGCCGTTCATTGCGCACAACAGGGCAATGAGGCAGAAGGTTAAGGTTCGTTTCATAACTTCGTTGTATTGGTTACCTGACAAAGGTAGAAAACTATTTCGGAATTCCGAGTTTCCATTATTGTTTTTTGAGGAATCTTTGCAGTACGAAAAAAGGGAAACCCGCTGTTTGGGGGCTTCCCTTTTTTCTGATGGCGCAATGCTTACAGAAGTTATTTCTTTGTGCTCTTGCCATAGCGGCTCATGAACTTGTCCACGCGGCCGGCGGTGTCCACCAACTTGGACTTGCCCGTATAGAACGGGTGAGAAGAGCTGGAGATTTCGAGCTTGATCAGCGGATACGTCTCGCCTTCGAATTCAATCGTTTCCTTCGTGGCGCAAGTAGAGCGGGACAGGAACACGTCGCCGTTAGACATATCTTTGAACACTACCGGACGGTAATTTTCGGGATGAATACCTTTTTTCATTTTCCTATTTCTTTTTTTAGTTTTACTATACGGTTACTTTTGGTAATAAAGTAGTGTAATGGTCTTTGTTTCGGGCGGCAAAGATAAGGTTTTTATTTGAAATGAAGAAAAACTTCCTCTAAAAAATAGGTTCATATCGTTTTATTTCTGATTTTTGCAGGGCGAATGCGCCCGTCGGGAAGTCGGACACCCTCTCCAAGGAAGGGTAGGCGAGTGTTTGTATGTAAATATATATTATTTGCCTTGCCGGAAATTCCCCCGCCCAAACTCCGTTCGGGTCATGTTCGTTCCAAGTTCGTTCCATGTTCGTTCCAAGTTCGTCTCCTTAGGAACGAACAAATAACGAACATGGAACGAATTTGGAAGGTCGAAATGTATAATATTTTTAATTATCTATGGATAGATTGCCGATTTTTATGAAAAGATGGTTTGTTTTGTGGGCATTGGTTTGCCTGTGTGGGGCGGTTTCGGTGGCGCAAGGGCGCGCGGACGGGAAGCAACGTTTGTACAGCGTGGCTTTCTATAATTTGGAGAACCTGTTCGACACCATCCACGACGAGGGGAAGAACGATTACGACTTCCTGCCCGACGGGCGTTATGCGTGGGGAACCCGGAAGTATGAGGCCAAGCTGAGGAATCTGGCACGGGTGCTCTCCGAACTGGCACGCAAGGACGTGCCGCAAGGACCTGCCTGCATCGGGGTGGCCGAGGTGGAAAACCGCCGGGTGCTGGACGACCTGCTGGCTCAACCCGCCCTCTCCCAATATGAATATGTGCATTACGAGGGGCCGGACAAGCGGGGCATTGACTGCGCGCTGCTTTACGACCCGGCGCAGTTCAAGGTGAACCGCTCCCAGTTGGTGCTTTCCGTGCCTTTCCAAGGCGACACTGTGCACCTGACGCGCGGTTTTCTCGTGGTGGATGGCGAATTGGCGGGCGACCCTCTGTGCGTCATCGTCAACCACTGGCCTTCGCGCGGATCCGACTCGCCCGTCCGCATTCATGCCGCCCGCCAAGTGAAGGAGTTGAAGGACTCCTTGTTTCGCCAAGACCGCAAGCTGAAGCTCATCGTCATGGGCGACTTGAACGACGACCCCATGGACGAGAGCCTGCAAGAGTTGGGCGCGCGCAAGCATCCCAAGCAGGTGAAGAAGCGCGAGTTCTACAATCCTTGGTGGGCGACGCTGGAAGACGACAGCATCGGCACCCTCTGCTATCGGGGCAAGTGGAACCTCTTCGACCAAATCCTTCTCACACGCCCCTTGCTGAAGGCACGCCGGGGCTTGCGCTATGTGGGGCACGAAGTGTTCCGCCCGGACTACCTCTTCCAACACGGCGAGTACGAGGGTTATCCCCTGCGGACGCACGGCGGGCGCAAGTGGCTCAACGGGTATAGCGACCACCTGCCGACGATTGTGTATCTGCGGAAGCGGTGAGGCGTATCCTCGAAAAAGTGTGGGTTCTGTGGGTTTGAATCCTCGAAAAAGTGTATTTTTGTCCAGGAAATATTTGCATTATTTACATGAAACGTAAGATATACAGTCAGTTATGCCAATGGAAAGAAAGCAGCATGCGAAAGCCGCTTATTCTGTTGGGTGCCCGTCAGGTCGGGAAGACGTGGATAATAAATCAGATAAGAGCGGGGCTTGAAACAAAAAGGAGACTAACAACTAGCTATTCTTTAGACGCGGATTGTGCAGGTGATGCGGATTATGAATGAACGAATGAAATCCGCATCATCCGCCTAATCCGCGTCTAAAAGATTTTTCCGTTTTCGTTTTGACACAGTTCTCCCCATGGATGGGGGATTGGCGGCATTTATACTTTGTTCTTAATCAGCATGACTTCGATGATGGGGAATCCCCACATCCCTTTTTCCAGTATCAGCCGAAGCGTGTCGCCGTGTGCCGCCTTGTATTGGGCGCGGGATACGTCCAATGTCTTGATGAGGCCGTTTTCAAAAGCCGCTTCGATATAGTATTTCTGCACATGGGTGGTCTGGTAGCGGTGTCTGCCTATGCGGTTGCGCCTTTCTTGGTTTTCGCTATGCTTGTCCAGCAGGACGGCAGCCGTTTCTTGCGGCGTGTCCTTATCCCGTCCGTAATAGTTGCTGGACAGGAAGAGGCCGTAACCCAGGCTTGCGGTGCACAGCAGGTGGCAGACGATGTTGGCCGCCTTGCGCGAAGAGCCTGTGAACCATGCCCATCGGCGGTAAATCCCCAAGGTGGCGATGGCAAATAGGCCTGCTATGCAGAGGGGAATCCATCCGGGCATGAGGGTGTGGCCGAACAATACGTATCCCCATCCGGCTGACAAAAGGACGCATAAGCATATCGCGAGGCGGAGGATATAGGAAAGTTTCTTGTTCATAACGCTGCGCTGTTAGGAATGGATAGATGCGGCAAAAATACATTATTCTTTTCGTATAAGCAAGAGGGGCGCGGATACTTGTTTTACTAAGAAATATTTGCATGGATAGGTATGAAAAAATCCGCTACATGCCGGATTGTACTCCATCTTTAGCCTAAAGATGGAGATCTTCAGGCTGAAGATGGAGTTTATTCCATGGAGTTTCCGGTTTTTCCTGCCGGTTGCCTAAGTTTTCTTCCCGTCTATCGAACATTGGTGAAAGTCCGTGCCTGTTGGGGTGCGGCAAGGCATTGGATGGAGGAAATGGTGATTTTCCTGTCAGAAAGTTTGGATTGAATAATAATTTTTTTGTAATTTTAGCCCATGGTAACAAATCTCAATGGACGGATTTGTTGCATATTCCTATTAATCAGTGAGTTAAATTATTTTATTGTTGAATCTAAATAAAATTAGCTAGATGGAAAAAAGTTTATTTAAGAAGTTTGCTTTGTTGGGAGCGTTGCTGCCCGCCTTGTTCTTGATGAGCGGTTGCGGCGGAGAGGATGACCCCATTGAACCGGGTACGCCCACCGACGATGAGATTGTCTTGGCGGACAAAAATCAAAGCGTCTTGGAGTTTGATGCCGGTGCAAGTACTCAAACCGTGCGTTTCAGCACTACCCAAGCGTGGAGCGCGGAAGTTTCTTCCGGCGATTGGTGCACCGTCAGTCCGGTTTCCGGCAGTGCGGGCAATGGCAGCATCACGGTGTCCGTGAGCGAGAATACGGAAGAGGCGGAGCGGAGTGCGACGGTTACGCTGAAGGCGGGGGAGGCGTCGCTGGATTTGGAGGTGACGCAAAGTCTTACTTCTTTTGATGTGGAAGAAGTGGCAGGATATATTACGGAAGTGACGGAAACTGTTGATGAACTGTTTATGCAAAGTGAGGGAATAGCTGAATTATCCCAAAGTGTTGAAGAAATTCGTTCGTTAGACGGTGTACAAGATGTTTCCGTCACAGACGATGCTTTGTATGTAGAGATTAAAGACGGTGGCATTATATCGTGGTATTATCCTCCAAAATCGGAGCCAATGGATGTGAATGTTGTGACAAATTTATTGAAGAAGTCTTTGCAAACTTCTATGGCATCGACCAAAGGTTTGGCATCTGATCATGCATACATTGAGCCGCAAAAATTCTGTATTATCAACCAAACAGCGAATGATGAAAGTTTTGCATCAGTGGCTTCAGGTCTTAGGGCTTTGAAAAATATGTATGATGATGTATTTGATATTGAGCTCATACGTGGTGAAGAGGCAAATCTTGATTTTTTCGCTTCTTTGACCGATTTTGATTTCGTTTTTTTAGAGACCCATGGTAATTACTCCAATCATCAGCATTGGCTTGCTACTGGAGAAACTGTGACTAATGAAACCAGGCAATGGTTGAATTCTGACGCTGGCCGTCAATGGAGGAATAAAAGCATCGGTATTATGACGTTGGAAGAAACCCGTAAGTCAAAAGTAGTAAAGACTGCTTATTGGGCTATTTCTGAGAAATTTATAGAGTCGATGCATGATTCTTTTGATAATACTATCATTTTCAGCACGGCTTGTAAATCATTGAAAGAAAGCAATACACTTGCTTCGGCTTTTCAGAATAAAGGTGCAGGCATATACGTTGGATATGATGAAACCAATGCGGTGGGAGCTCAAGCCGGTATTAATTTTTGGGGGTATATGTCGTGGGGAATGACGGTAGAGCAAGCTATTGAGAATATTCCCGATGAGAATAAAATTGATAGTGAATGGGGTGGCGTATTGCATTTCTATCCCCAAAGTAACGGCAATATGTGTATTGTACATCCGGAGGTGAATACATTGGATGCTAGCAATATAGGAGGCACTACGGCTACATTGCAGGGAGAAATAGCGGGATGGATTGAGTCCTTAAATGCTGATGAAGCAGAAGCCGGATTCTGTTGGAGCAAAAGTTTAAATCCATTGGTGGAGGATAGTCGGGTCAAATCGCAAAGTGTTTCGAAGTATCAAAAGAAGGAAAATACAATAACTCTGAGTGAAGACATAATCGAATTGGAACCTAATACAACTTATTATTATCGTGCATTTTTGAAGATGAACGGTGAATACTATTATGGGGATGTGAAAGAGTTTGAGACAGGGGAGAGTGATGGTATGCGCGAGTTTCTTGTGAAATTATATCATGATACCGATGGCGATAACTGGGAGCGTAATGATAATTGGCTTAGCGATAAACCTATTACTGAATGGTATGGAGTAAGCTATATTGTTGATAGAGTCCCTAGTATGGAATTAGAATATGATTTTGATTATCCAGATGAAGGCTATTGTTTAGACTTAGATGATAATAACCTGAAAGGGGCTGTGGATCTAAGCGGATGTCCTCTTATATGGAGTTTTTCAGCTGAAGAAAATGAATTAACGAGCGTTGATGTCTCAAACTGTACGAGTTTATGTGAACTTTTAGTTCGCAAAAATATGGATTTGGAAAAAATAGACATTTCAAATACGACTATTACAGATTTGTATTGCAATGATGATTATTTTCCTTCTCTTAAAACGCTTATTGCAGAAAACTCTAAATTGCATGAGTTCACTTGCTATAGTCCTTTAGAGGTTTTTCAGTTTTCCGGTGGTTCTGTTGTTGTAGCTAAACATGGGATTAGTTGTAATGAAGGTGCTATTATAAAATTATTTGACCCGTTATTCAATCAGTTGGATTTGTCTGGAAGTAAATTGGGTGAAGTCATGTTTGTTAACGCTCAATTCTCGGATTTAAATCTATCGGGTTGTCAATTTTTAGGTGAAATTCATGTTTCAAATTCAACAATAACCAATCTTAATGTTTCAAATTGTCAATCTATAAAAGGTGGTATTGGTGTTACAGATTCGGAAATATCCAATTTTGATTTCTCCAATTGTGACGGATTAGAAGAACTCCTTATGTCGTTTGATCGTTCAGAAATAAGTAAGCTGAATTTATCCGGATGTGACAAGTTGTATAGTGTGAGTTTCGATAAACAATGTGCGGTCAGCGAATTAAATCTTTCAGATTGTCCGAATTTAAATGATGTATTAATTCATAAAAGCTGTCATTTAGAGGCTTTAGATGTATCAAGATGCATCAGACTCACAAGTATTTCATTATTCCCTAATAATTTATTAACTACACTAGATGTGTCAACATGTCCAAATTTAGTTAGTCTGATTTGTTCTCATAATTCTCTAACTTCCATCAATGCATCAGGATGCAGTAAATTAAAAGGGATAGATTGTTCTTTCAATTCATTAACTTCTTTGAACGTGTCCGGCTGTAGTGATTTACGAGATTTAGATTGTAGTTATAATCAGCTAACAGACTTGGATGTATCCGATTGCGTTAACTTAGAAGAATTAGACTGTATGTATAATAAAATCACGAAAGAAATCCCTGCTGCGTTTAAAAGACTTAGTTTGTTCTATCACGATAGGCGTTATGAATATCATAGCAATGGCACATACACAGATAATGGCGTTGGTTGGTGGTATCCCGGTGAACCGGAAAGCGGGAAACATGCTTGGCCGGACGAATAAACGTTGTTCAGAGTATAAGTTGAGATGATGCGTGATAACAGTGGCTGTAACTCCTTATATATAAGTGTGTGCAGCCATTGTTTTTTATTACGGATCGGATTTTTCCATTTTTGTTTGACACAGTTCTCCCAATGCATGGGAGATTGGCGGCATTTATATTTTCCTGTTTCAGCCGGCGTGTGTCGCTGTGTGCAGCATTAAGCAAAGAGACTTGCTGTGTCTTTCTTGACGTGGGCAAAGTTCTTGATTGTGGGTGGCAAAGTTCTTGATTGGGTTTGGTTGGTTAGGGCAGTTCTTGGCGAGTATATGCTGGTTGGATATGTTGGGCGAATATACTTAATTTCTGTTTTGTTTGTTAATATCTGTTTCCCAAATCGACCAAAATGTCCCTTTTGTGGATGAAATCGTTCATTTTCGTGTTTTTTGGTCAAAAAATCCTATTGAGGATAACAAGTATACGGGATTTCTTTATAAATTTGTGAGGTAGTTTGCAAGCACTAAGAAAGAGAACTATTAAAAGGAATAAGAAATATAATAATGATTGCTTATGTCACAGATGATTGGACATATTTCGCAGGTAATCGGACCGGTTGTGGACGTTTACTTTGAAGCTCCGGAAGCAGAGGCCGAATTGGTGTTGCCGAGCATCCATGATGCGCTGGAAATCAAGAGACCCAACGGGAAGCGATTGATTGTGGAGGTGCAGCAGCACATCGGCGAGAACACGGTGCGTACCGTGGCCATGGATAGTACGGATGGCCTGCAGAGGGGCATGAAAGTGCGCCCGTTGGGTGGCCCGATTACCATGCCGGTGGGCGACCAAATCAAAGGCCGCCTGATGAACGTGGTGGGCGACTCCATCGACGGCATGAAGGAACTGAACCGCGAGGGCGCTTACCCTATCCACCGCGAGCCGCCTAAGTTTGAGGACTTGACGACGGTGCAGGAGGTGCTCTACACGGGCATCAAGGTGATTGACCTGCTCGAACCTTATAGTAAAGGTGGTAAAATCGGTTTGTTCGGCGGCGCCGGCGTGGGCAAGACGGTGTTGATTCAGGAATTGATCAACAACATTGCCAAGAAGCAACACGGTTTTTCGGTGTTTGCCGGCGTGGGCGAACGTACGCGTGAGGGTAATGACCTGTTGCGCGAGATGATAGAATCGGGCGTTATCCGCTATGGCGACGAATTCAAGAAGAGCATGGAAGAAGGCAATTGGGATTTGTCGAAAGTGGATTATAACGAGGTGGCCAAATCGCAGGTTACGCTGGTGTTCGGCCAGATGAACGAACCGCCCGGAGCACGTCAGTCGGTGGCTTTGTCGGGATTGACGGTGGCCGAGTCTTTTCGCGATAGCGGCGCAGAGACGGATGGCCCGCGCGATATCCTGTTCTTTATCGACAATATTTTCCGCTTCACGCAGGCAGGTTCCGAGGT
This sequence comes from uncultured Bacteroides sp., assembly GCA_944322365.1. Classification (GTDB taxonomy): domain Bacteria; phylum Bacteroidota; class Bacteroidia; order Bacteroidales; family Bacteroidaceae; genus Bacteroides. The sequence goes on along the minus strand of CALUOW010000002.1, from coordinate 10,264 downwards.
TTCGGCTTTGCTGGGCCGTATGCCTTCGGCCGTGGGTTATCAGCCTACGTTGGCCACGGAAATGGGCGCTATGCAGGAGCGCATCACTTCGACGAAGAATGGCTCCATCACTTCCGTGCAAGCCGTGTATGTGCCTGCCGACGACTTGACTGACCCGGCGCCGGCTACGACTTTCACCCACTTGGATGCTACGACGGTGTTGGATCGTAAGATTGCTTCCATGGGCATTTATCCGGCCGTAGACCCGTTGGAGTCTACTTCTCGTATCTTGGATCCGCACATCGTGGGCAAGGAACATTACGAAGTGGCGCAGCGCGTGAAGCAGATTTTGCAGCGCAACAAGGAGTTGCAGGACATCATCTCTATCTTGGGTATGGAGGAATTGTCGGAGGCCGACCGCGTGTTGGTGAACCGTGCCCGTCGTGTGCAGCGTTTCTTGTCGCAACCCTTTGCGGTGGCCGAACAATTCACAGGCGTGCCGGGTACGATGGTGAACATCGAGGATACCATCCGCGGATTCAAGATGATTTTGGACGGCGAGGTGGATTACCTGCCCGAACCGGCCTTCTTGAACGTGGGCACCATCGAAGAGGCTATAGAGAAAGGTAAGAAATTGCTGGCTCAGGCCGAGAAAGCATAAGGTGATATGGAAGGATTATTGCATCTGGAAATCTTTTCGCCCGAAAAGGAGATCTTCAGTGGCGAGGTGGAGCATGTGACCCTGCCGGGTACCATGGGTTCGTTCACCATTTTGCCGCAGCATGCGCCTATTATTTCGTCGTTGCAGGCGGGCACGCTGTCTTATGTGACGAAAGACGGAGGCGAGCATAGCGAGGAGGTGAAGGGCGGATTTGTCGAGATGAACGGCAATAAAGTTTCCGTCTGTGTCAATTGACGAGGTGAAGGAAAATGATGAGTGTGACGCTACGCAAATATTTGTTTGAGACGGCTTTGCTGACGGTGTTGGCGGCCGGGCTTGGGGTATGGATTTTCCATACGATGTGGCCGACGCTGTTCTTGGCTCATTACGTTTGGATGCCGGTCTATTTCTACGTGCTTGGCGCGCTGCTGATGGCCGGCGTGGCGAAAAAGAGCGAAGAGGGCCGAAACGCCAAGCGGCTGGTGCAGGCTTATTTGTTGGCACGCATTGTGAAGCTGTTTGTCTCTGTGATAGCGGTGGTGGCGTTTTGCTTGGCCGTGCGTACGGAAGTGACAGTGGTGGTGTCTGCATTTGTCATCAACTATATCCTCTATTTGGTATATGATTCGTGGTTTTTCTCCCGCTTGGGAAAAAAGTCGGAAAAGGAAAAATAAGATTAATATGAAACGATTACGGACTATATTGATAGGAGCTTTGTTCGCATTGGCAGGTGTTGTATGGGCAATGCCTGCACAGGCGGACGAGGCTGCTGCTCCGGCTCCTGCCGCCACGGAAGAAGCAGAACCGGTGGATGTGAAGGGCATTGTGTTCGGACACATCGGGGATGCTTATGAATGGCACATAACGGATTTCGGGGATACGCATGTCACCATACCGTTGCCGATTATCGTGCATAGCAGCACGACGGGTTGGCATGTATTCCTCTCTTCGCGCTTGGAGGAGAACCACGGGACGTATGAGGGATTCTCCATCGCCCCGGCAGGCAGTCCTTACGAGGGCAAGTTAGTGGAGCATGACGCGGCGGGCAACGAGGTGCGTCCTTTTGATATTTCGATTACCAAGGTGGTGCTGGCTTTGCTGATAAACTGTGCTTTGCTGTTGTTTATCGTGTTGGGCGTGGCACGTTGGTACAAGAGGCATCCGAAGGAGAGCGCCGCGCCCGGCGGTTTCGTGGGATTCATGGAAATGTTCATTATGATGGTGAACGACGACGTGATTAAGAGTTGCGTGGGACAGAATTACCGCAAGTTCGCTCCTTATCTGTTGACGGCGTTTTTCTTTATCTTCATCAATAACTTGATGGGATTGATACCGTTCTTTCCGGGCGGCGCCAATGTGACGGGCAACATTGCAGTGACGTTTGTGTTGGCCATGTGTACGTTCTTGGCGGTCAATCTTTTTGGCACGAAGCACTATTGGAAGGACATTTTCTGGCCCGATGTGCCTTGGTGGTTGAAGGTGCCTGTGCCCATGATGCCGTTTATCGAATTGTTTGGCATCTTCACCAAACCGTTTGCTTTGATGATTCGTCTTTTTGCCAATATGCTGGCCGGCCATATGGCTATGCTGATTCTGACATCGTTGGTATTCATTTCGGCCAGTATGGGACCTGCTTTGAATGGTTCGTTGTCCGTGGCATCGGTGCTGTTCAACATCTTCATGAATGCGTTGGAGTTGTTGGTAGCATTCATTCAGGCGTATGTGTTCACCATGTTGTCGGCTGTGTTCATTGGTTTGGCGCAAGAACATAAGGTGGAAAAAGCTGAATTAAATTAAGTGTGAGAAACAATTAGTAAATCATTAAATAACCATTTAAAATTTAGAAAGTTATGTTACTGTCTGTATTATTGCAAGCTGCTGCTGCAGGTGTAGGTGTTACGAAAATGGGTGCTGCCATTGGCGCCGGTTTGGCTGCTATCGGCGCCGGTATCGGTATTGGTAAAATCGGTGGTTCGGCCATGGAGGCCATTGCCCGTCAGCCGGAAGCTTCTGGCGACATCCGTAACAACATGATTATTGCGGCTGCCTTGATTGAAGGTGTTGCCCTGTTGGCAGTCGTAGTATGTCTGTTGACCTTCTTGATGTAATATTTTTATAACCCTGCGACGTGCAATTCGGTGGCGTTTAGGCGTGGCCGGATTGCAGGTCGCCTTAACCTGAGTTTTCAAGTATGTCATTGTTAGTACCCGATAGTGGTTTGCTCTTTTGGATGCTCTTGTCGTTTTTGGTGGTGTTTGTGATACTTGCCAAATATGGATTTCCGGTCATTGTCAAGATGGTGGAAGAACGCAAGGCTTACATAGACCATTCGATGGAGGTGGCTCGCGAGGCTAATGAGAAGTTCTCCAAATTGCAAGAGGAGACACAAGCTTTGATAGCCTCTGCCAACAAGGAACAAGGACGCATCGTAAGGGAAGCCATGCAGGAGCGTGATAAAATCATTGCCGATGCACGTAAGCAAGCGGAAGCAGTTGCTCAAAAGGAACTGGCTGAGGTGCGGAAACAAATACAGCAGGAGAAGGAAGAGGCGATCCGCGACATTCGCCGTCAAGTGGCTGTGTTGTCAGTAGACATTGCCGAGAAGGTGATTCGCAAGAACCTGGATGAAGAACGCGAGCAGATGGATATGATTGACCGTTTGCTGGACGAAATGCTGCCTGCAAGTAAGAAAAATTAAAGAAATAGAGGCTTGACGGCTTCCGTCGGGTCGTAATTGTTTGAAAGGAATATGGATATAGGAATTATTTCGATGCGATATGCAAAGGCGCTGATGAGCTTTGCCAAGGAAAAAGGCACGGAAGATGTCTTGTATAAACAGTGCAGCGTGCTGGCCAAGAGTTTCAGTACATGCCCTGACTTGCGTCCAGCGTTGGAGAATCCGTTGTTGCCGGCCAAGGAGAAATATGCTTTGATTTGCGCGGCAGCGGTGGGCAAAGGAGAACCGGACGCAGCGTTTGCCAATTTTGTCAAATTGGTGCTGAAACAGCGGCGCGAAGACCTCTTGCAGTTCATGTGCCTCTCGTTCATGGATTTGTATCGCCAAAGCAAACGAATCGGCGTTGCACGGTTGATTACGGCGGTGCCTGTCAGTCAAAAAGTAGCCGATCGTATTCGGAATAGCGCCTCTTCCATGTTGCATGCTCGGATGGAGCTGGAGACGGAAGTGAATCCTTCGTTGGAAGGCGGTTTCATTTTTGACATAAACGACTATAGGTTGGACGCCAGCATCGCCACCCAGTTGAAGCGAGTGAAACAACAGTTTATCGACAAGAACAGAAGAATCGTATAACAAGGGCTTGGCGCGAAGGCGGAAGAATGCTTTCTAAGCGTTGTTTCTTGGCAAGCGCCAGTCATTAATCACTATTAATATGTTATCTGAAAATATAAAAGTAAGCGAAGTTTCTGATGTCCTCCGCAAACAATTGGAAGGCATAGATACGCAGGTGTCTTTGGACGAAATAGGCACGGTGCTTCAGGTGAGCGACGGTGTGGCTCGTATCTATGGCTTGCGCAATGCCGAGGCCAGTGAGTTGGTGGAGTTTGAAAACGGCATCATGGGCATCGTGATGAACCTTGAAGAAGACAACGTGGGCGTAGTGTTGCTGGGCCCGACGGACAAAATCAAGGAAGGATTTACAGTGAAGCGCACCAAACGCATTGCTTCCATTATGGTAGGCGAGAGCATGTTGGGACGTGTCATTGACCCGCTGGGCGTGCCCTTGGACGGCAAGGGATTGATAGGCGGCGAATTGTGCGAAATGCCTTTGGACCGCAAGGCGCCGGGCGTTATTTATCGCCAGCCGGTGAACCAACCCTTGCAGACAGGGCTGAAGGCGGTGGATGCCATGATTCCTATCGGCCGTGGACAGCGCGAGTTGATTATCGGCGACCGTCAGACGGGCAAGACGGCTATTGCTATTGATACCATCATCAACCAGCGTCATAATTACGAAGCAGGCGACCCTGTATATTGCATCTATGTGGCTATTGGACAGAAAGGCTCCACGGTAGCTAGTATCGTGAATACCTTGCGCCAACACGGGGCTATGGATTATACGATTGTCGTAGCCGCTACGGCTGCCGATCCGGCTGCTTTGCAATACTATGCGCCTTTTGCGGGTGCTGCCATCGGCGAATATTTCCGCGACACCGGCCGTCATGCCTTAGTGGTTTACGACGATTTGTCGAAGCAGGCAGTGGCCTATCGCGAGGTGTCGTTGATTTTGCGCCGTCCGTCGGGACGCGAGGCCTATCCGGGCGATATTTTCTACCTGCACTCCCGTCTGCTGGAGCGTGCTGCCAAGATTATCAATCAGGAAGAAGTGGCCAGGCAGATGAACGACTTGCCCGACAGTTTGAAGGGGAAAGTCAAAGGCGGCGGTTCGCTGACAGCCTTGCCTATCATTGAGACGCAGGCCGGCGACGTTTCTGCCTATATTCCTACGAATGTGATTTCTATTACTGATGGCCAGATCTTCTTGGATACCAATTTGTTCAACCAAGGCAACCGGCCGGCTATCGATGTAGGTATCTCGGTGAGCCGTGTGGGTGGTAACGCGCAAATCAAGGCCATGAAGAAGGTGGCCGGTACGCTGAAGATTGACCAAGCCCAGTTCCGCGAATTGGAAGCCTTCTCGAAGTTCAGCGGCGAAATGGATGCGGTGACGGCCCTCACCATCGACAAGGGACAGAAGAACACGCGCCTGCTGGTTCAGCCGCAGTATAGCCCGATGCCTGTCGAGAAGCAGATTGCCATCTTGTATTGCGGGACGCACGGCTTGTTGCACGACGTGCCTTTGGACAAGGTGAGCGATTTCGAGCGTGCTTTCTTGGATTATCTGGAGGCCAACCAAAGCGAAGAAATATTGGGCGTGCTGAAGAAGGGCGTCATCAACGACGAGGTATGCCAAAAGATCGAGAAGGCTGCCGCTATGATTGCAAAACAATTCATGTAAAAATCGGTTAGGATATGGCTTCACTGAAAGAGGTTAAAAATAGAATCAATTCCGTCAAGAGCACGCGCCAGATCACGTCGGCCATGAAGATGGTGGCATCGGCCAAGTTGCATAAGGCACAAGGACGCATAGCGAGCATGTTGCCTTACCAGCAGAAGCTGAACGAGATTCTGACGAATTTCTTGCAGACAGAAATGTCGGTCGAGTCGAAGTACACGGCCCAACGGGAAGTGTCGCGTGTGGCTTTGGTGGTATGCACGTCCAACAGTTCGCTCTGCGGCGCCTACAATTCGAATGTGGCCCGCCTGCTGGAGAAGACGTTGGCCGAGTATCAGTCCTTGGGCAAGGAGAATATCCTGCTGTATCCCGTGGGCAAAAAAGCGGAAGAGGCTGTCGCGAGGCTGGGATATGCCAAGCAAGGTTCTTTCCAGAAATTGGTGGACAAGCCTGCTTATGTGGATGCCTATCAACTGGCGCAAGAGTTGATGCAGAGTTTCGCCGAACAGAAGGTGGATCGCGTGGAGCTGATATATCATCATTTCAAGTCGATGGGCGCGCAGGTGCTGATGCGCGAGAATTACTTGCCTATCGACCTTTCGAAGATGGCCGGCGAGGCTTCTGCCACGCAAGGAAAGTCGTCGCGCGGTTTCAACAATGATTATATCGTAGAGCCTTCCGTAGGGACGGTGATTTCAGAACTCTTGCCGATGGTGCTCTGCCAGAAGATATACACCATGTTGTTGGACTCCGTCACTTCGGAGCATGCGGCGCGTATGCTGGCCATGCAGGCGGCTACGGACAATGCCGACGATTTGGTACAGGAGTTGACCATCCAATACAACAAGACGCGCCAGCAGGCCATCACGAGCGAATTGCTGGATATCATTGGGGGCAGCATGAAGTAGACCATTTGAGAGTATCGACGATAAAAGAGCGGGATGCCGGCGGGGAACCGGTTTTCCCGCTCTTTTTTATTGTCCGGATGGATGAGCGTGAATACTTGAATGAAAGGAAGATATACTTTATAAAATGAATATCCGCAATGCCCCATCAAGCATGTCCATGCCGTTACAGTACGGATGAAACGCCGTTACAGTACGGGTGGAACCCGGTTCCAGTACGGGTGGAACTCGGTTCCAATACGGGTGGAACCCGGTTCCGGTAGGGATGGAACCCGCACGGACTTAAACATCGGGGCTTTGCGGATATTCATACTTTATTTCTCCTTCAACGAAAGTAAAGTACTGCTTTATGCGGATAAAGTGCTGCTTGGGTTTGGGCAATGTCTTATTTCTGTATGATGAGGCGGGAAGAAAAATGCGGGCAGGCTATGGTGGTATCGGGGAAAAGTCGTACCTTTAGGCACTTGTTGCAAATAATCATTGAATGCGTATGGAACAGAATTCTGAATTGGAGCTTGCCTGGAAGTTCATCGAGCATACGGGCACCAACCTTTTCCTGACCGGCAAGGCGGGTACGGGGAAAACAACTTTCTTGCACAAACTGAAGGCCGAGTCGCCCAAACGGATGGTGGTATTGGCGCCGACGGGTATTGCTGCCATGAACGCAGGCGGCATCACGTTGCACTCTTTTTTCCAGTTGCCGTTTGCTCCTTATATCCCGGACAGTACTTTCGCTTCGCAAGACGAAATGGTCTACCGATACCGTTTCAGTAAAGAAAAAATCAATATCATACGGAGCATTGACTTGCTGGTCATTGATGAAATCAGCATGGTCAGGGCCGATGTGTTGGATGCCGTGGATGCCGTGCTGCGTCGATATAGGAGAAACCGGCAACCTTTCGGGGGCATACAGCTTTTATTGATTGGCGATTTGCAACAGTTGGCTCCTGTAGTAAAAGATGATGACTGGAAATTGCTTTCCAAATATTATAAGACACCTTATTTCTTCTCGTCCCATGCCTTGCAGGAGACTGAGTATTTCACCATCGAGTTGACGACGGTCTATCGCCAAAGGGACGACCGCTTCCTGGAGATGCTGAACAGCATTCGTGAGAACCGTTGCAGTCCCGATGTGCTTCAGGCGTTGAATAGCCGTTGTTTGCCCAATTTTCGTCCGTCCAAAGATGACGGGTATATCCGTTTGGTCACGCACAACTACCAGGCACAGCGCATCAATGACCACGAGTTGGAGCAATTGCCGGGTCGTTCTTACATCTTCGAGGCAAGCATCGAGGGGAAGTTTCCTGAATATTTGTATCCCACGGACAAAGTCTTGGAATTAAAGCCCGGCGCGCAGGTGATGTTCATAAAAAATGATTTGAGCGGGGAGCGCCGGTATGTCAACGGTACGATTGGCGAGGTGACGGCCTTGTCGTCGTCGGGCATCGAGGTGCGCTGCTTGCAATCGGGCTTGACGCTTTCCTTGCAGCCCGAAGAGTGGACCAATGCCCGCTATGCGTTGGACGAAGAAACGAAAGCCATCACCGAGGAGATAGAGGGTACTTTCCGTCAATATCCATTGAAGCTGGCTTGGGCCATCACCATCCATAAAAGCCAAGGATTGACGTTTGACAAGGCCATCATTGACGTGGCCGGTTCGTTTGCCCACGGGCAGACTTACGTGGCTTTGAGCCGTTGCCGCACGTTGCAGGGGTTGGTGCTCAGTTCGCCCATTTCGGCCAAGGCGATTATCAACGACGAGTTGGTGGCCGATTTTACGAAAAACGCTCGTGCGAAGCAGCCCGCTGATAGTTTCCCCCTTTTGCAGCAAGCCTATTTCAAGGAGTTGCTGGCAGAATTGTTTGGCTTCCAGCCTTTGCTGCGTTCGTTCAAGCAATATATCCGTTTGATGGACGAACATCTTTACCGGCTTTATCCTAAGCAATTGGAAGCCTGCAAAGCCGAATTGGCCCGTTTGGAAGAAAAGGTGGGGACGGTGGCGGACAAATTCTCCGTCCAATACTCGCGTTTGGTCAATGAAAACCTCGATTATGCCGAGGATACCGTTTTGCAAGGGCGTGTTCATGCAGCGGCCGGATATTTTGGCGATGAGCTTCGTCCTCTCTATGCCGTGGCTGTGCGTAAGCCGTTGGATACGGACAACAAGCAAGTGAAGAAACAGCTGGTTGCGGCTTACGAGGATTTGCGCGACCGCTATCGTTTGAAGGAAGACCTCTTGGCGTTCGTGGCTCAATCGGGTTTTTCCATATCTTCTTATTTGAAGGAGAAGGCTTTGCTGACTCTTGACGATGTGGGGACTCCTATCCGCGCCAAAGAAGATGCACGGCGGATGGGATTGCCCGAGACAGCGGAAGGTTTGTTGGACGAGGCGACGGATAAGTCCGGTGGGAGGAAGTCGAAAAACAGCGACAAGTTTGAAGTGGCGTCGGATGTCCTGCATCCCGAATTGTTCAAACGTCTGCGTACTTGGCGCAATGCCGAAGCGGAGAAGCAAAACCTTCCTGCTTATACCATCTTTCAGCAAAAGGCTCTCTTGGGCATCAGCAATTTGTTGCCCGTGGACAAGACGATGTTGCTACGCATTCCTTACATCGGGAAGAAAGGAGTGGATAAATACGGGGATGAAGTTTTGGAAATTGTCCGTGCTTATCGCAAAGAAAAGGGACTGGAAGAAGATCCGTCCCTCTTGTAAGCTTGTTGGTTCAGAATGGGTTTTCCCTCCCATGCTGCACCTCAATGCGGAGGCCGAAACCATTGTCTGATTTGAACTCGAAAGCGCCTTTGAAATTATTGCGCTCCCACGGCAGGGCGGAGGGATTGTACACTCGCCGTCCCTCGGCGTCATACTCCCCATACGTATTGAGGCTCCAGCCGTTGTTTAGGCGGAAGCTGCCTTTTTGCAGCGTGGTGGGTGTGCCCCAGAAGCTGTTGGCCCCCCAGCCATTGTAGGGCGACGACATCCAGTAATTGCCTTGGGTGTAGACAGCATTCGTTTGGGGGCGGAAAAGGAAACTGAAATCCTTGCTGGCATCGGGTATTTCCAGTTTGATGTTGCTCAGGCTGGGGCGGGGAGGCAGGTTCATCTCTCCTAGGTCCAGCAGGAACCCGCCGTAGCTTTTCACCGTGGCGGGCAGGATGGAAGAATCGTCTTCCAAGGCAATGGGCGTGGCAATTGAATCGCCTTTCACTTCGCTCTGTGCGTGGAGCAGGGTGGCGGTGGTGATGAACAAGGCTAGTAATAAGAAGCGTTTCATATCCGGTGTCATTTTAATGGTTTCCGGGCAAAGGTACTCCTTTCCCCCGAACTGCGGAAATCCTTTCACATTATTTGTCGCTTAGTTCACGATGAGCTTGTAGCCGATGCCCCGCACGTTCACGATGCGTATCCGTCCGTCCTTGGACAGCTTGTGGCGCAGCTTGGTGATGAACACGTGCAGGCTGCGCTGGTTGAAGAAGGTGTCGTCTCCCCAGAGGTCGAGCAGGACGGCGCGCATGTCCACCACCTGGTCTTGCTGCTCGCAGAGGCGGCGCAGGATTTCGCTCTCGCGGTGGCTGAGTTCCGTCTCCGTGCCGTTGTGCAGCAGGCGTTGGGTGCGGGGCGTGAAGACGTAGGTGCCAATCTCGTATACAGCCTGTCGGGTGGGGGAGTCCTCCGTGCGGATGGCACGGCCCAAGAGCGCCTTGATGCGCACAATCAGCTCCTGCATCCCGAACGGCTTCTTGAG
>CALUOW010000001.1 GCA_944322365.1 uncultured Bacteroides sp. | reverse complement strand
TGCTGGAGCTCCTCAAACAACCCGGCGAGGAGGTGGACGTGCCCGATGTCCTTGAGAACTTCCTGAATGCCGTCCGCATCTACGACCTAGAGGCCAAGACCGACGACCGCACCGACCTGCGCGTCGCCTTTTGGCATCCCCAGGCGCCGTTGGCCGGCTATGTCGTCCGTTGCCGCCTGGCCCCGATGAATCCTTTGCTGGACGGCGGTCGCACGGCCAACCTGAAGTTCGAGCAGACGGGCGTGAAGTTTGCCGTGCCTACGGTGAACAAAATCAACGCTTCGCCCGAAGGCCCTGCCGAGGTGGCCGAGCGGATGCGGTTGATAGAGCGTCTGGGCGGCGTGCTGAAGTACAACGATGTGGCCGACCGCGTCTTCCGCTGCAACCTGCTGATGATAGACCTCCACTTCCCCCGCTTGCTGGCGGAGATGGTGCGCCTGATGCACTTGGAAGGCATCACCCGGATATCCGAACTGACCGCCCGGATGCGCGACATCAACCCCTTGAAGATTAAGGACGAGCTTATCCGCAAGCATGGTTTCTATGAGTACAAGGTGAAGCAATTCCTCTTGGCCCTGGCCTTGGGGATGCGTCCGGCCAAGATCTATGCCGGCCAGGCTTCGGCCATCGACGGGATGCTTCTGACGGATGGCGAAGGTCGCGTCTACAGTTACGACCGCAGCGCGCCGGATGTGCTTGCCGAGTTCTTGTATCGCCATACCCGCTTGGAGAAAGGCGCTCTGGAAAAAGACAAGTACGGATTCCTGGAGCGGGAGAACGGCGTCTGGTATTTCAAGCTGAATGCCAAAATCGGCTTTATCAAACGATAACCTTAATAACGATAGAGATATGAATGCTGTATTAGAAAACATCAAGGCCCGGCACAGCGTGCGGGCCTACACCGGACGACAGGTGAGCCAGGAGGACTTGGCCCTCATCCTCGAAGCCGCCACTTATGCGCCCAACGGGATGCACCTGGAGACGTGGCACTTCACCGCCATCCAAAACGCGGAAGTATTGAACCGTCTGAACGAAGCCGTCAAAGGCGCCTTCGCCCAAAGTCCCGAACCCCGCTTGCAAGAACGCGGGCATAGCACGACCTATTGCTGCTACTATCATGCCCCGACGCTGGTGATTGTCTCCAACGAGCCTACGCAATGGTGGGCAGGGATGGATTGCGCCTGCGCTTTGGAGAATATCTTCCTGGCTGCCGCCTCGTTGGGCATCGGTTCCTGTTGGATTAACCAGATAGGCCAGACGTGCGACGACCCCGGCGTGCGTACCCTGTTGACGGAGTTGGGCGTGCCTGCCAACCACAAGGTATATGGTTGCGCCGCCTTGGGCTACGAGCCTGAAGACGCGCCTGCCAAAGAGAAGAAGGTGAAGGAGGGAACCATTACCCTCATTCCTTGAGTCCCTCCGGACTATGCGCAGTGGCAACTCTAGAGAATGTGTCGTTACGGCTCTCTAGGGTTGCCATTCGTTTGTCTCATTCTGCTTTTTCCTTTTCGTTGGCGAGGCTGTCCGTCCGGTTCTCCAGCCTTTTCTTGCGGAGGAGCCGCAACTTCCATTTCTTCCAGAACAGCAATTCTTCCCATCGTTCAAAGTCTTTCTTGAAGATGATGCCTATGCCTTGGGTGGTGAGGTTGGTGCGGGTGTAATAGCGGTCATTCGTTTCGTTATAGGCTCTCAGGCGGATGTCTCCGGAGCGGTTGACTAGCCATTCAGCCTCAAAGTCTCCCACGAAATTGGTATTGGAGAGCGGGTTGTCGCGATAGCCGAAGTTCCCGTTGATAAGCAAGCGGTTGTTCAATAGTTGTCCGGAGAGCATTCCTTCAAACTCCATGTCGGTCCAACCTTTTTCCCCGGTGCTGAAGTTGGTGCCTATGTTCCAATTGTTGTTATTGATAATCTGGGACAAAGCATTATTCAGTTGGCCGGAAAGGGTGGAGCTGAGCACGCTGGACATCATGTTCGAGTTTTGCGTGGTGCCCGCATTTTCCGGCGTATAGAATTTGCCTATTCCCAAAAGGTAGAGTATCTGCATGCTTTTCTGTTCGTCCGTGGGGATATAGTTGCGCACCAAGGCTTGTATCTCTTCTCTTTCATTGGGCAATTCCAAATCGAGCTTGATGTCCGGCGAGGTCAGTTGCCCGGAGATGTCCATGATGCAATTGACTTTCACATTGGTTTGGCTGGCGTAATTGCTGGCATCGGGAATCAAGTCGTTCAGCGAGGCCGAGTTGACCGTATAGGCTGCCCGAATGTCCAGGAAAGCATCCAAGGGCGACCCGTTGAAGGCGATGCTGCTGCCCTCTTCAATAAGGAAGTCTTTCCGGATTACTTCTTGCAGGCTGAATTTATAGATGCCTTGGTCAATCCTGTAATTACCGAACATCTTGACATCGCCTTTGTTGAAAAACTCCGTGCGCAAGTTGCCCGAACCTTTGGCGCTGATATAGTCTCCGGCCATGGGATCCATGATGATGCGCATGGTGGCATCCGGCGTCGCGTCCACCAGCAGGTTCAGGCGGATGTCCGTGGTGCTTTCCCCGGCATCGGCTTCTATTTCTTGGCGTGCCGTTTCAAAGTCGGACAGCGTGTTGTCATGCGTAATCCTGCGCGGCGTCTTGTCCACAAAACGGATGAACTGGTTGTTGGCAGCTGTGGATACATTGTCTTTGATATAGGTAAAGGTGGTATTCCTGTTGGTGGTCATGGCCACGTTGATGCTGACCCCATCGTTGGCATTGCCTTCGATGCTGGCGTTTCCTGTCCCGTAAACGGTTCCGAAGAAAGGGTAATCGGGCGACTCGACGGTATTCATCACCAGCATGTTGTGTACCCCGAAGTTGAAGCGGTATGCCAGGTTCTTGAAGTGCTGGTAGCGCAAGTAGCCGTTGACCCTTCCCTCATGCCCTTGCGTGTCTATAATCCGGTTGTTCCTGAATGTCAGTCCGTTGGGTTCAATCAAGATGCTGTCCTTGATAGAATAAGTGGTATTAAGCACGTCTACCTTGAGCCAAGCATCTCCCCGGACGTGCCCTTCCATGGTCAGTGCCTTGAAGCGGCCATAGAAGTGTACGTCTCCCCATACGCGTCCGCCAAAGTCGGAAGTAATGCTCTGCATATAATGGTGGATGAACTTCATGTTCGTGCCCTCGGCATCAATCTGCAAATCCAGCGAACTGGTGGGCTTGATGGGATAGATGAAGCCATGCACATGGGTCCGTGCGATGTCTCCCTCCCGGATGCGGGCATCCAGGTAAATGCCCTTCACGTCGTGGTGCCATTCACCATGTATTCGTGCATCGCCCAGCAAGCCTTCGTTCAGGCCGAAGTTGCGGATGGATAGGTCGGTGCTCATCACGGGCTTGTCTAATACGCCGCAGGCAAAAGCAGGCCCGGTGGCTTCTCCTTGGAAGTTTACGCCCAAATCCGCAATGTCGAACACATATCCTATATTAATATCTTGCAAGTCGATGCGCACAGTGTCCGTTAGAGACTTGGAGAGCGTGCCGTTGATGTTCAGGTGACGGTCTTGGTGATTGAAGTTGAAGTTGCCGATATGTACCTTTCCCGAATCTATGACGATTTCAGAAGGCCGTATCTGCCACGTGGTGTCATTGATGATGACTTCGGTGGGTTGGATATGCACAATCGTTTTGAGGGGAGCTTTCCGCACTTGCTTATGGGGGAGGGGAAGCGAATCCGGCGTATTCTCCCGAATGAAGCGGGTAAGGGTCGCCAAGCGTCCGCTATACGTCACATCGCTGCTATTGCCCCAATTCAAAGTAGTTTGCACGCTATCGTTTCGGGCTTGCGCGTTGAGCGAGATGTTTACGGCCCCGTTAGGCTTGCGGTTTGTGAGGCGCACGGAGGCATGAAACAAGTCGTGCGGATTTTCACATAAGAACATGCCCGATTCGATAAACTTGTCTTTATAGCGCAAGCGGGGGAAATAGCCTTCTATCCGCATACGTTTGGCTTCATCGTCAAAATATCCTTTCACCGTGGAGTGGGCGTACACCTTCAAAGGCAAATTGAGGAGGGTGGAAACCAAGTCGGTGTCATACAGATGCAAGTCGAAGCGGAATTTGTTTTTGCTTCGGGAAGACTCCTGCCTCTTGTTGGGGAGGGCATCGGTCAATGCCGGCATATAGCGTTGCATGATGTTCAGGAAACTGGAAGGCAGGGTGCGGTAGGCATAGTCGCCTGCGATGGTAGCTTCCATGAAGTTGGATTGTATGGAGAGGGATTTTTCTTGTCCGTGGGGGTTGGCAGCCTTGATTCTCAGATTGTCCAGGAAATGTCGCTTGCCTTGCGAGACAAAGGTCAGGCTGTCCAGATTGATTTCTCCGTCCATTTGCTCGATGCTTCCACCGATGAAATCAGCCTTCAGGCGGGCGGAAAGTTCGGCTCCCTCATATTGGTCGGTCAGGTGCAAGTCATGGGGACGCACATGGTCGAAGGTGGCCAGGAAATTGAAGGTGGGCGTATCGCTTGCGGTGTTGAAGAAGCCATTCATGACCACCGTGCCATTGGTGTCGTCCAGTGCGATTCTCCCGTTGAAGCCTCCTTGTTTGTATTCTCCATCCAAAGTAATATTCTGATACGTATATTGGCTGTAATCCAAGGAAGAAATCAGTCCTTTCAGGATGATGAAGGGGTAAGGGGAGTTTTGTTTTTCTCCTTTCAAGTCCAAGTTCAGGGCAATCTTTCCCAGCTTGTCGTTGGCCAGCAGGGCGCCCAAGTCGAAATCCCCGGTGGCAATCTTGCCTGAGTAGGCCAAAGAATTTTTTCCCTTGTCCGATGTCACCTTGATATCCGTTTGGATATTCCCCAAATCGGTTTGCACCCACCCATAGGTGACAAGGTCGGAGAAGTATCCGGACAATTTTCCCCGGAAGAATACGGAGCCAAGGTTTTGAAGTATGGAGGCGCCTTTCTCTTTTATGTTCAGGTTGCGCGTCAAGAAGGCTATGCCGGCAGAGTCGGCGCGGAGAGCGGACAGGTTGGCAAAGATGCGGGCATCGCCGGGAGTGGCGAGGTCTTGGAAAGAAACATCGCCCCGCAAATAAAAGTGGCTTCGCAAAGACGAGAGGAGAAAGCTCGAACAATTCAGTTGGTCAAGAGGCCCGTCGGCTTTGATTTCGGCCAACAAAGGATCCTTGAACGAGGAAAAAGCCGGCAAAAGAGGAGCCAAGTCTTGCAGTACAATCTTGGAAGGTTTCAAGTGGAAGGCGAAGCGCAAGCGTCGCATCGGGTCCTTGAATGCCTCCAGGCTATCATATCGGACATGGATCGTGTCCGTTTGTATGGACGTATGGGGCAGGTCGATGGCAAACTGATTCATATACATGCCCTGTTCGTTTCCGGTGAGGCGGAGGCTTAGTTTCTTCAATTGGAGGCCGGAGTTTTGTTCTTCGACGCTCAATCTCTTGATGGAAGCATTGATAGAGTCGCTTTGCAACGCTTTCAACGAGATGGAGGCAATGATATTATTCAGGCGCAGGTGGTTTGGATTGAACCGGCCGGGCGTCTTTTCCTCGGAAAGCACGTCGTAGGAGACTTCCCCTCGCCGGACGAGCAAAGAGTTGATGCGCAGGTCGAGGCGGGTTTCCTTCTTCACCGTGTCCTTGGGAGCCAGGGCGTCGAGGATGAATTGGAAATTGGGGTCGCTCTGTGGGGTGGCCTTCTCCAAAGCGATGTCGAAGCCGAACAATTGGATGTTACTGATGGAGACTTGTCCGTTGAATAGGGGCAAAATGTCGAATTTGGCGGACAAACGGGCTGCTTTCAACATTTGTTTTCCCGTAGGGTCGTCCAGTTGCAAGTCTTCGATAATGATGCGGTTGAGCAAGCCCAGGTTTACATTCCCGATGCTAATCCGGGCGCCCAAAGCGGCGCTCAATTGTCCGGACAAGAACACGGACAACTGATGCTGGACAAAGGAAAGGTTCAGCAACAGGATGGCGCCGATATAAAATGCCAGCACTATACCGACGAGGATGCGTATGGTTCGTTTCAGCTTTTTGATAAGGCACTAATTTTAGTAATCAGCCAACAAAAATAGCAAATAATATGTTATGAATCTACTTTTATCACTACTTTTGCAAGGTTTAATGCAAATATAACGTATGAGTACCCTGATTTTAGGAATAGAGTCGTCTTGCGACGATACCTCCGCAGCCGTCGTAAGGGACGGATATTTACTTTCTAACGTAGTGGCCAGCCAGGCGGTGCACGAAGCCTATGGAGGCGTGGTGCCCGAATTGGCCTCGCGCGCCCACCAGCAGAATATTGTCCCCGTGGTGCACGAAGCCCTGAAGCGGGCCGGGGTGGCCAAAGAAGAGCTGAGCGCCGTGGCCTTCACGCGCGGGCCGGGGCTGATGGGTTCGCTATTGGTAGGCGTCTCCTTCGCCAAAGGATTCGCCCGCGCGCTGGATATCCCGATGATAGACGTCAATCACCTGACAGGACATGTGTTAGCCCATTTTATTAAAGTGGAAGGAGAGGAGAACGAACAACCCGCTTTCCCCTTCTTATGTTTGCTCGTTTCCGGCGGAAATTCGCAAATCGTCCTTGTGAAAGCCTATAATGACATGGAGATTCTGGGGCAAACCATTGACGATGCGGCCGGCGAAGCCATCGACAAATGCTCCAAGGTGATGGGGCTTGGCTATCCCGGCGGACCTATTATCGACAAACTGGCCCGCCAAGGCAATCCGAAAGCCTTTGCATTCAGCAAGCCCCATATCCCCGGATTGGATTATAGCTTCAGCGGGTTGAAGACCTCTTTCCTCTATTCCTTGCGCAATTGGATGAAGGAAGATCCTGATTTCATCGAGCATCACAAGGAGGATTTGGCTGCATCGCTCGAAGCCACCATCGTGGACATCCTGATGGACAAGCTGCGCAAAGCGGCCAAACAATATAATATAAAAGAGGTAGCCGTGGCCGGTGGCGTATCCGCCAACAACGGATTGCGGAATGCCTTCCGCGACCATGCCCGGCGTTATGGATGGAAAATCTTCATCCCCAAGTTCAGTTATACGACGGATAATGCTGCCATGATAGCCATTACGGGTTACTTCAAATACCAAGACAAGGATTTCTGCCCGATGGAAGCGCCGGCTTTCTCGCGCGTCACCCTGAAATAGGGCCGCAAGAAGTCCTAAGGAGAGCTTTTCACTCGCCGAGGACTTGACGCTCACTCGCCGAAACAAAGGCAGGCACTCGCCGAGACAAAGACAAAAGGAAACAAATGTGTGATTTTATAGGAAATACGCAGTATGAACATTGAAGAAAAAGTGGGTGAATTGCTCAAAAGTCAGAAAATGACCCTTTCCACCGCCGAAAGTTGCACGGGTGGGGGCGTGGCAGCTTTGATAACGTCCGTCCCCGGCAGTTCGGAGTATTTCAAAGGAGGCATCGTGGCTTACTCCAACGAAGTGAAGACGAGCCTTCTGCACGTGTCTCCCGAAACCTTGGAGAAACACGGGGCGGTGAGTCAGGAAACCGTCATCGAGATGGCGCGCGGGGCAATGGATACATTGAAGACCGACTGCGCCATAGCCACTTCGGGCATAGCCGGCCCTGGAGGGGGAACCCCGCAAAAACCTGTGGGCACTATTTGGATGGCCGTGGCGTGCAAAGGCAAAATCGTGACTCGCCAAGAAGAAGGCGACTTGGGGAGGAGCGGAAACGTCCGGCGCACCATCCAAGATGCTTTGCGCCTGTTGGCCGATTTGTTGGGATAAAGTGATTCCTATCTTAATGGAAGGCATACCTGCTTGGGAAGAGCCGGCAAGAAGGAGGCCATTGGCCAGCGGACGCGAAGATTCACTCCCTGCAACCCTCCCAGAACGTGGAAAAACAGCATTTCTTCCCCCAAAAACGGGAAAAATGCTATTACGCAATGAATTATTAGGGAAAAAACTTGTGTGTTACCAATAAAAGTGCTTACTTTGCGCTCTGTTTGAAATAAGCAATAGATAAAAACTATAAAAAAGAGATAGAGATGTCGAAGATTTGTCAAATTACCGGAAAGAAAGCCATGATTGGCAACAATGTTTCACATTCGAAAAGAAGAACCAAAAGAACTTTCGATTTGAACTTGTTTAACAAGAAGTTCTACTATGTAGAGCAAGATTGTTGGATCAGCCTTAGCATTTGTGCTAACGGGCTGCGTGTTATTAACAAGAAAGGCTTGGATGCAGCTTTGAAGGAAGCCGTCGCAAAAGGTTATTGCGATTGGAAAGACATTAAAGTTATCGGCTAAAAAATAGAGGAGATTACGAAAAATGGCAAAGAAAGCAAAAGGTAACAGAGTTCAAGTGATTTTGGAATGCACCGAGCACAAGGCCAGCGGCATGCCGGGCACGTCTCGTTACATCACGACGAAGAACAGAAAGAATACGACCGAAAGATTGGAGTTGAAGAAATACAATCCCATCCTGAAGAGAGTAACGGTTCATAAAGAAATCAAGTAAATCACCCCAAAAACAATAACCACTCATGGCAAAGAAAACAGTAGCAAGTTTGCACGAAGGCTCTAAAGAAGGTCGTGCATACACGAAGGTTATCAAGATGGTCAAGTCTCCGAAGACCGGTGCTTACATTTTTGACGAGCAAATGGTAGCCAATGAAAAAGTTCAGGACTTTTTCAAGAAATAAGAAGAAAGCATTAGCAAATGCCGGATATACAATCCCCTTGTCGGCCAATAAGGTTGATGAGGGGATTTCTTTTCCCTCAAAATAGGAAACGGATTTTTATATTTCGTCAGTTTTATATATCTTTGCAAGAGAATGTCTTGTAATAAACAATCGTGATATGGGAATATTTAGTTTTTTCTCGAAAGAAAAGAAGGAAACCCTGGACAAGGGCCTGTCCAAGACCAAGGAAAGCGTGTTTGGCAAGATAGCGCGCGCCGTGGCCGGGAAGTCCAAGGTGGACGATGAAGTGCTGGATAACTTGGAAGAGGTACTGATAACTTCGGATGTGGGCGTGGAAACCACTTTGAAGATTATCGAGCGCATCGAAAAGCGCGTGGCTTCGGACAAATACATGAACACGCAAGAGTTGAACCGGATTTTGCGGGAAGAGATCGCGGCTCTGCTGGCCGAGAACAATTCGGGAGACGTGGACGATTTCGAAGCACCCATTGCCAAGCCTCCCTATGTAATTATGGTGGTAGGCGTGAACGGAGTGGGCAAGACGACCACTATCGGGAAGCTGGCCTACCAATTCAAGAAAGCCGGAAAGTCGGTTTATCTGGGCGCCGCCGATACCTTCCGTGCGGCCGCCGTAGAGCAATTGGTGATTTGGGGCGAACGCGTGGGCGTGCCGGTGATTAAGCAAAAGATGGGCTCCGACCCCGCATCCGTAGCTTTTGACACGCTCAGCTCGGCGGTGGCCAACAAGGCGGATGTCGTGATTATCGACACGGCCGGACGCTTGCATAACAAAGTGGGATTGATGAACGAATTGACCAAGATAAAGAATGTGATGAAGAAAGTAATGCCCGAAGCTCCCCAAGAAGTTTTGCTGGTGTTGGACGGCTCCACCGGACAAAACGCCTTCGAGCAAGCCAAGCAATTCACGCTTGCCACGGAAGTCACGTCCATGGCCGTCACCAAGTTGGATGGCACGGCCAAAGGTGGCGTTGTGATTGGCATATCCGACCAATTCAAAATCCCCGTGAAATACATCGGTTTGGGCGAAGGGATGGAAGACTTGCAAATCTTCCGTAAGAATGAATTTGTAGATTCTTTGTTTGGAGAAAACAAATGAAACGTAACACGATAGATATCATCACGTTAGGCTGTTCGAAGAATCTAGTGGATTCGGAGCGTCTGATGCGCCAATTGGAGGCAAACGGCTATCATGTCACTCATGACGCCGGATGTCCGGAAGGAGAAATAGCCGTCATCAACACATGCGGCTTCATTGGCGACGCAAAGGAAGAATCCATCGAAATGATTTTGGCGTTTGCGCAAGCCAAGGAAGAAGGACGCCTGAAGAAGCTCTATGTCATGGGATGCCTCTCCGAACGTTATCTGAAGGATTTGTCCGTGGAAATTCCGCAAGTGGATAAGTTCTATGGAAAATTCAATTGGAAAGAATTGTTACAGGACTTGGGAAAGAACTACGATGAACAGCTTCATGCAGAGCGGGTATTGACCACTCCCTCCCATTATGCCTACTTGAAAATATCGGAGGGATGCGACCGCACTTGCGCCTATTGCGCCATCCCTCTCATCACAGGCAAGCACATATCGCGTCCGATGGAAGAGATACTGGATGAAGTCAAATACTTGGTGCAACGGGGCGTGAAGGAATTTCAAGTCATTGCCCAAGAGTTGACCTATTACGGGGTGGACTTGTATAAAAAGCAAGCCTTGCCCGAACTCATCAAACGTATGGCAGACATCCCCGGCGTCGAATGGATTCGGCTTCATTATGCCTATCCGGCGCATTTCCCGGAGGAATTGTTCGAGGTGATGCGCGAATGTCCTAATGTTTGCAAATATATGGACATCGCCTTGCAACATATCAGCGACAAAATGTTGGCACGGATGCGGCGGAATGTAACCAAGGAGGAGACTTATCGCTTGATTGAAAAATTCCGCCAAGAGGTGCCGGGCATCCATTTGCGCACCACATTGATGGTGGGTTTCCCCGGAGAAACAGAGGAAGATTTTGAGGAGTTGAAAGAGTTTGTCCGGAAGGTTCGCTTCGACCGGATGGGAGCCTTTGCCTATTCGGAAGAAGAAGGGACTTATTCTGCAAACCACTATCAAGACGATGTGCCTCAGGAGATTAAAGAAGAACGATTGGACGAACTGATGGCCATCCAAGAGGAAATATCCGCCGAATTGGGAGCGGCAAAGATAGGAAAACAAATGAAAGTCATTATCGACCGCATAGAAGGCGATTACTACGTGGGTCGAAGCGAGTTTGATTCTCCGGAGGTGGATCCTGAAATCTTGATTGAACGCAAGGGCATGCCCGAATTGCAAATAGGTGAATTTTACGTGGCGCGGATCATCCAAGCGGATGATTATGACCTCTATGGAGAAATAGTTTCTTACTGAGAAGAGCATGAATAATAAGGATTTCATAGCAGGATTGGCGAGTCGTTCAGGATATTCGTTGAAGGAAACTTCCGATTTGATGGCTTCTTTGTTGGAAGAAATGACCCAACAATGGGAAGAAGGGAATCCTATTTGCATACAAGGCTTTGGCGTGTTTGAAGTAAAGAAGAAGATGGAGCGTGTTTCCGTCAGTCCCCTGACGAAACAACGCATGTTAGTTCCTCCTAAATTAATACTTTCTTATAAGCCGAGCAGCGCATTGAAAGACAAATTCAAATGATAAGGATTTGAACATTTTCTATTTATGGACGAAAAACTGAACATACAAGAATTGTCGGCTTTATTTGCTCAACGAAGTGGGGTGAAGCAGGAAAAGGCTGAACAATTTGTCAGAGAGTTTTTTGCCCAAATAGAAGATGCGTTGGAAAAAGACAAGTATGTAAAGATCAAAGGTTTTGGTGTCTTCAAGCTGATTGAAATGGATCCGCGCGAAAGCGTCAATATCCAAACTAAGGAGAGATTTGAAATTCCTGGTTACACCAAAGTGTCTTTTACGCCGGATCCGTCTTTGAGGGATATTATCAATAAACCGTTTGCGCATTTTGAGACAGTAATCTTGCATGAGCATACTGTCTTTGACGACAAGAAAGAAGGATCTGAAAATCAGCCTTCGCTTGCAGATGAAAACAGAGAAGTTGCCTTTTCAGAAGAAAACGAAAACGGAAAGCGCGAGGAAGAGACGAAAGCAATGCCCGTGTATCCGATAAACTCAAGGGAAACGAGAAACAAACGTCTCCGGCAACATCTCTTTTTCAAAAGGATATTGCTTGTATTCCTCGTGGCATTGATAGGCGCTATCGGCTTTTTTGCATATAGCTATTGGAGCGCCCGCCAAAAAATATCCAAGCCTAAGAACACGCAGCGTGTAGAAGTCGATACCTTGCTTCATCAGGTGGAGAAAAAGACTGACTCCATCCGGCAAACTATCTCCGAGCAAACCGCATCCAAGAAGGACACCATCCTATGGATGCATTCGCGTACTCCGCTTTGAAGGCATTAAAATGCGGGTGAAATATGAAAGTAGTTTAATCTAAAGGTTTCGCATAGTTTTTTAATGAAAATTAGTTGGCATGGTTAATTTATTGCCGTACTTTTGGAAGCCGAAAGGAAAATGACTTTCAAGAAATGAACCAAAAAATAGAATAACTAAAATAGATAAGTTTATGGCTGAAATAGTTGATATTCGCGAACTGAATGAGCGGATTGAAAAACAAAGTGCTTTTGTGACCAATATAACCGCCGGTATGGATCAGGTCATTGTAGGGCAGAAGCATTTGATTGAATCATTATTAATCGGGCTTTTGTCTGATGGACATGTGTTGCTGGAAGGTGTGCCCGGATTGGCAAAGACATTGGCCATTAAGACCTTGGCTTCTCTGATTGATGCCCAATATAGTCGCATCCAGTTTACTCCGGACTTGTTGCCGGCCGATGTGATAGGCACCATGATTTATAGTCAAAAGGATGAGACTTTCCAAGTAAAGAAAGGCCCCATTTTTGCTAACTTCATTTTGGCTGATGAAATTAACCGTGCTCCGGCCAAAGTACAGAGCGCTTTGTTGGAGGCGATGCAAGAGCGTCAGGTGACCATTGGAAGCGAAACCTTCCGGCTGCCTGAACCTTTCTTGGTGATGGCTACGCAGAATCCCATCGAGCAAGAAGGCACGTATCCGCTTCCCGAAGCCCAAGTGGACCGTTTCATGTTGAAAGTGGTCATCGACTATCCCAAGTTGGAGGAAGAAAAGCAAATCATTCGTCAAAATATCTCTGGAGAAAAGCAAGCTATCAAGCCGATATTGAAAGCTAATGAGATTATCGAAGCGCGGAAAGTCGTGCGCCAAGTTTATTTGGACGAGAAGATTGAAAAGTATATCGTAGACATCGTGTTTGCTACGCGTTATCCCGAAAAAT
The DNA here is from genome assembly GCA_944322365.1 of uncultured Bacteroides sp. Classification (GTDB taxonomy): domain Bacteria; phylum Bacteroidota; class Bacteroidia; order Bacteroidales; family Bacteroidaceae; genus Bacteroides. Next base: position 46,200 of record CALUOW010000001.1, on the reverse strand, counting down.
ACGATTTGAAGGAACTGAAAGGCATGATAGGTTTCGGAGGTTCTCCCCGTGCTTCCATCAACTTGGCTTTGGCAGCCCGCAGCTATGCCTTCATCAAACGTCGTGGATATGTCATCCCGGAAGATGTGCGTGCGGTGGCTCACGATGTATTGCGCCATCGCATCGGTTTGACTTACGAGGCCGAAGCCAGCAACATAACTTCGGATGAAATCGTGAGCAAAATATTGAATAAAGTAGAAGTGCCTTGATGTTTTGGATAGATGGAAACGACAGAGTTATTAAAGAAAGTCCGTCAGATAGAGATAAAAACGCGTGGATTATCCAGCAATATCTTTGCAGGGCAATATCATTCAGCCTTCAAGGGGAGGGGTATGGCCTTTTCGGAAGTGCGCGAATATCAATTTGGCGATGATATACGGGATATTGACTGGAATGTAACTGCGCGCTTCCATAAACCATACGTGAAGGTATTCGAGGAAGAGCGCGAATTGACCGTGATGCTATTGGTTGATGTATCCGGCAGTTTAGAGTTCGGCACGGTCAAGCAAATGAAGAAAGACATGGTAACGGAGATAGCCGCTACGTTAGCCTTTTCCGCTATCCAAAACAATGATAAGATTGGGGTCATCTTTTTTTCCGACCGTATCGAGAAGTTCATTCCGCCCAAGAAAGGACGTAAGCACATCTTGTTCATCATCCGCGAGTTGCTCGATTTCCACCCTCAGAGCCGGCGAACCAATATCCGCTTGGGATTGGAATATCTGACCAACGTCATGAAGCGCCGATGCACGGCTTTTGTCCTTTCCGACTTCATCGACCAAGAAAGTTTCAAAAACGCCATGACCATTGCTAATCGCAAACACGATGTAGTGGCCATCCAAGTTTATGACCGGCGCGTGGAAGAGTTGCCGCCTGTGGGATTGATGAAGATAAAGGATGCCGAGACAGGGCATGAACAATGGATAGATACCTCGTCGAAGGCCGTGCGGCGTGCTCATCGCGAATGGTGGGTCAATCGTCAAGCCGAACTGAACGATACCTTTGCGAAAAGCAATGTGGATAACGTCTCAGTGCGCACCGACCAAGATTATGTGAAGGCATTGATGAACTTGTTTGCGAAACGAAATTGAAAAATGGAAGAATGAAAAAGTCAAACATTCTATTTCTTATAATAGTGTTGGTCGTCGGATATGGACAAAGAGCAATGGCGCAATCCGTTATTGTGGATGCTACCATCGATTCTCTGCAAATCCTTATCGGCGAGCAAACCAAAATAAAACTCCAAGTCACTCTTGATTCGGACAAGCGGGCCATATTCCCTGCCTATCCGGACACGATAGTGCGGGGCGTAGAAGTGCTGGACGTGGCCAAGCCTGACACCCAATTGCTGAACGACGGACAGCGCACCGTCTTGACGCAAACCTATACGATTACTTCTTTTGATTCGGCTCTTTATTATCTGCCTCCGATGGAAGTGCTGGTGGATAATAAGCCCTATTACTCTAAAGCCTTGGCATTAAAGGTCTATTCAGTCAATGTCCCCCTCGACCCGAATAATCCCGATCATATGTTCGGCCCCAAAGATATTATGAAGGCTCCTTTTGCGTGGGAGGATTGGTATGTGTCCATTGCCGCCGCGCTTTTGTTTGTTCCTTTTCTCTTGTTGCTTATCTATTTGGTGAAGCGCATTCGGGACAACAAACCCATTATCCGCAAGGTGAAGGTCGAGCCCAAATTGCCTCCGCATCAACTGGCCATGCAAGAAATCGAACGCATCAAGACGGAGAAAATTTGGCAAAAGGGCCAACCGAAGGAATACTACACCGAACTGACCGATGCCCTTCGCGTGTATATCAAAGAGCGTTTCGGATTCAATGCCTTGGAGATGACCTCTGCGGAAATCATTGATAAGTTGTTGGAAACCAATGACAAGGAAGCCATAGCCGAATTGAAATCCCTGTTTCAGACGGCCGACTTGGTGAAGTTTGCCAAGCACAATCCGATGATGAATGAAAACGATGCCAACCTTATCAGCGCCATCGACTTCATCAACGAAACGAAGGAAAAGGAAGATGAGAATGCCAAACCTCAACCCACGGAAATAACCATTGTGGAGAAACGTTCGCTCCGCACCAAACTCTTGCTGGGCGCAGGCATTGTGGCGTTGATTGTGATTCTGCTCGGTTCTATCATTTATGTAGTATCCGAATTATACAACTATTTTGCTTGACAATGCGAAGTGTGAGATTCTTATTAAATAATAGTTTGAATTATGGTTTTTGCTAATATAGGATATTTGTTTTTATTGCTTCTGCTCATACCTTATATAATATGGTATGTCATGCGGCGCAAGAACCACGAAGCCACGCTGCAGATTTCGGATGCCCGGGTGTATGCCCATACGCCCAAGAGCTACAAGAACTACCTGCTGCACGTGCCATTTGCCTTGAGAATCATCGCCTTGATTCTGATTATTCTTGTTTTGGCGCGCCCGCAAACCACGAATAGTTGGCAAAACAGCGAGATAGAGGGCATTGACATCATGTTGGCCATCGACGTATCCACCACGATGTTGGCCGAAGATTTGAAACCCAACCGTTTGGAGGCAGCCAAAGAGGTGGCGTCCGAGTTTATCAACGGGCGCCCCAACGACAACATCGGCATCACCCTTTTTGCGGGCGAGAGTTTCACCCAATGTCCTCTGACTGTGGATCATGCGGTGTTGCTGAACCTGATGAAAGACGTGAAGTGCGGCGTCATCGAGGATGGCACCGCCGTGGGCATGGGCATTGCCAATGCCGTGACCCGCTTGAAGGATAGCAAAGCCAAATCCAAAGTCATTATCCTCTTGACGGATGGCGTGAACAACCGGGGCGACATCTCTCCTCTGACAGCCGCCGAGATAGCCAAGAGTTTTGGCATCCGCGTCTACACCATTGGCGTAGGAACCAATGGCACAGCGCCTTATCCTTATCCTGTGGGAGGCACGGTGCAATACGTCAACCTGCCCGTCGAGATAGACGAGAAGACCCTGACACAGATTGCCGGCATCACTGAGGGCAATTACTTCCGCGCCACGAGCAATTCGAAGTTGAAAGAAGTGTACGAGGAAATCGACAAATTGGAGAAGACGAAACTGAATGTCAAGCAATATAGCAAGCGTCAGGAAGAATACCAATGGTTTGCCTTGGCTGCTTTCCTGTGCATCTTGCTGGAGGTGTTGTTGCGAAATACGGTGTTGAAAAAGATTCCTTGACCTATGTCGCATATGCTTATGTTGAACTCTTGTAAATCATATAACCATGTTCAGATTTGAAGAACCGGCCTATTTATATCTGTTGCTGTTGCTACCCGTGTTGGTGGCCTTCTACTTATACTCCAACTACCGGAGACGGAAGGCTATCCGCCGGTTTGGCGATCCGGAGTTAATGGCGCCGCTTATGCCGGGCGTTTCCAAATATCGGCCGGATGTGAAGTTTTCCATCCTGCTCTTAGCCATCGGGTTATTCTCCGTCCTCTTGGCGCGCCCCCAATTCGGCTCTAAGTTAGAGACTGTCAAGAGGCAGGGCATCGAAGTCATCATTGCCTTGGACATTTCTAACTCCATGTTGGCCGAAGATGTCCAACCTAGTCGCTTGGAAAAGGCCAAACGCATCATTTCCCAATTGGTGGACAGGATGCAAAACGACAAGGTGGGCATGATTGTGTTTGCCGGCGACGCCTTCACGCAGTTGCCTATCACGAGCGATTACATCTCTGCCAAAATGTTCTTAGAGACCATCGACCCCTCGCTGATTTCCAAACAAGGCACGGCTATCGGCGCGGCGCTCGACTTGGCCACGCGTAGCTTCACGCCCAACGAGGAAGTGGGGCGCACGGTCATCCTCATCACCGATGGAGAAAATCATGAAGGCGGGGTGGACGAAGCTATCCAACGTGCCACGGAGAAAGGCATACAAGTAAATGTGCTGGGCGTAGGTTCGCCCGACGGTGCCCCCATCCCCGTGGAAGGAGGCAGGGATTACCGGCGCGATCGCGAAGGCAATGTCATTGTTACCCGTCTGAATGAGCAGATGTGTCAAGAGATTGCCCAAGCAGGCAAGGGCATCTACGCCCGTGTGGATAACACCAACAACGCCCAACGTGCCGTGAGCAAAGAGATAGACAAACTGGCCAAGGCCGATGTGGAGACGCAGGTATATTCGGAGTACAACGAGCAATTTCAAGCCGTGGCATGGATAATCTTCATCCTCCTGCTGGGCGAGATGCTGATATTGGAATGCAAGAACCCGTTGTTTCGCAACGTGCACCTGTTCTCCAAGAAAAATCCGCCCAAAGAGGAGTAAAACACAAGTTCTCGACAAGGCGATGCCAAGTCCTCGGCGAGTGCGTGTCAAGTCCTCGGCGAGTGAAATTAGATAAGTATGGACAAAGATAATTCATAGATATGATTATGATGCACAATAAATACATAGGATTGGCGTTGGCATTGATATGCGCCCTCCCCGTCTTCGCCCAAAAGGCCGAACGCGACTATATCCGCAAGGGAAACCGCGCCTTCAAGGACAGCGTCTACGTGGATGCCGAGGTGGATTACCGCAAGGCATTGGAGGTGAACCCCAAATCCACCATCGCCCGCTACAATCTGGGCAATACCCTTTTGTGGCAAAACAAGCCGAAGGAAGCGATGGACGAGTTTCTCAATGTCGCCCGCGTCGAAAAAGACAAAGGGCGCAAGGCGCAAATCATGCACAACATCGGGGTCATTCTGCACGCGCAGAAAGAATACGCCCAAGCCATCGAAGCGTATAAAGAATCGCTCCGCAACAACCCCAAAGACGATGAGACGCGCTATAACCTGGCTTTAGCCCAAAAGCAATTGAAAGACCAACAGCAACAAAACCAGCAAAACCAAGACCAACAAAACCAACAGCAGCAACAACAACAGCAAGAACAACAACAGCAGCAAAACCAAGATCAAAACCAGCAAAAAGACCAGCAGCCCCCGCAATCGGACAAGAAAGAAAATGAAATGTCCAAGGAGAATGCCGAGCAATTGCTCAACTCTGTCATGCAAGACGAGCAGCAGACCCAGGACAAAGTGAAGAAACAACAACAAGTCATCCGGGGAACCCGTTTGGAGAAAGACTGGTGACGATATATGCAACGAACGAGATATATGTACGTACAAATATGAAGCGAATCATTTACTTATGGGCCATGCTGATGATGGCCAGCCTCTCCGTGTGGGCCGATGATGAAGTCACTTTCACTGCTTCGGCGCCCGATGCCGTGGCCGTAGGCGACCAATTCCGCCTGTCCTACACCGTTACTACGCAGAAAGTGAGGGATTTCCGTGCCCCCTCCATCCAAGGGTTCGACGTGTTGATGGGGCCTAGCCGCTCCACGCAAACCAACATGCAGATGATTAACGGGAAAACCTCGACCACCCAAAGCATCACCTTCACCTACATCCTGATGGCCAAGACCGAAGGCACCTACACCATCCCCGGAGCCACCATCACGGCCGATGGCAACCAAATGGTTTCCAACTCGGTTAAAATCAAGGTCTTGCCTGCCGACCAAACCTCCGGCCAAGGCAATAACCGGGGGGCTGCGGGCAATGCCGCCATCTCCGGCAACGACCTCTTTATCACCGGCACCATCAGCAAAACCAATGTCTATGAACAAGAGGCTATCCTCTTGACTTACAAGATATATACCCAGGTGGATCTGCGGGGCTTCGACAACATCAAACTGCCGGACTTCAAAGGATTCCATTCGCAAGAAGTGGAGCTGCCCGACAACCGCCGTTGGGGCTTGGAGCATTACAAGGGGCGCAATTATCAGACGACCATCTACCGTCAGTTTGTCCTCTTCCCCCAGCAATCGGGCAAATTGACCATCGACGCGGCCCGCTTTGATGCTTCCATTGCTGTGGCGGACCCCACCATCGATCCTTTCGAAGCCTTCTTCAACGGAGGAGGAGGGGTGCGCGAAGTCAAGAAGTCGCTCTTTACCCCGAAATTGAGCATCGACGTGAAGCCGCTTCCTGCCAAACCCGCCAACTATTCGGGCGGCGTGGGAGAGTTCAACCTCACATCGTCCATCAACAGCACCGAGGTCAAGACCAACGATGCTGTCACCTTGAAGCTCGTCATCTCCGGCACGGGCAACATGAAGCTGATAGCCAACCCCGAAGTCAAGTTTCCCGAAGACTTTGAGATTTACGACCCCAAGAGCGAAAACAACTTCCGCTTGACCAACGAGGGGCTTTCGGGCAACAAGGTTATTGAATACTTGGCCATCCCGCGCAATCCCGGTGATTACAAGATTCCGCCCGTGGAGTTCACTTACTTTGATGTCAAGTCCAAGGCTTACAAGACGTTGAAGACCGAAGAATACGTCTTGCATGTGGAGAAAGGCGAAGGCGATGCCACGCAAACCATTGCCAACTTCACCAACCAGGAAGAATTGAAAGTCTTGAACGAGGACATCCGCTTCATCAAGCAAAACCACGTGAAACTGACGCCGCGCGGCCAGTTCTTCTTCGGTACTGCCGGTTATTGGCTTTGCTACATTGTGCCTCTCTTGGCCTTCATAGTCCTTTTCATTGTCTATCGCAAGCAGATAGCAGCCAATGCCAATGTGGCCAAAGTGCGCACGCGCAAGGCAAACAAGGTGGCTGTGAAACGCCTGAAACTGGCCGGCAAGCTCTTGGCGGACAACAAGCAAGATGCCTTCTACGACGAAGTGCTCAAAGCGCTTTGGGGCTATGTCAGCGACAAGCTCAGCATTCCCATGTCGCGCCTTTCCAAAGACAACATCGAGGAAGAACTGCGCAATTATGGCGTGGACGGCGCCTTGATACAAGAATTTATCGGCGTGCTGAACAATGGTGAGTTTGCACGCTTTGCACCGTCGGATGCCAACTTGGGCATGGACAAGATTTATGCCCAGGCCCTCGAGATAATCAGCAAAATGGAAAATTCCATCAAACACTAAAAGGAGGAAATCGCATGAAAAAGATACTGTTATCCATCATAGCCATTGCATTGGCTTCAATTTTCGCATGGGGACAAAGCGAAACCGCTGACACGTTGCAACCCGCCCATCCGTCTGCCGGTCAAGGAGGGGAGAACTTGGCGCCCCTGCGTCCTGCGTCAGGAGCCGATGCCACCAAGGAAGCCGGCGATAGCGCCTACCTGCGCAACGATTACCAGGCCGCCATACAAATCTACGAGGAATTGCTCCGCCAAGGCGAATCTGCCGAAGTCTACTATAACTTGGGCAACAGCTACTACAAGGCTGGCGAAGTGGCCCGTGCCATCCTCAACTACGAACGCGCGCTCCTGCTCCAACCAGGCAATGGAGACATCCGCGCCAACCTTGACATTGCACGTAGCAAAACCGTGGACAAGGTGACTCCCATGCCCGAAATATTCTTTGTCAGTTGGTTCAAATCGCTGATCAACAGTCTCAGCATCAATGCTTGGGCGGGGTGGGGAATCGCCTGTTTCTTCCTTTGTCTGGTGGGTTTGGGGCTGTTCTTCTTTTCCAAGGCAGTCCGGTGGAAGAAGACAGGTTTCATAGGCGGGCTTGCTTTGTTGGTATGCGCCGTGTTGTGCAACGTTTTCGCCTTGCAACAGAAAAAGAGCCTCACCGTGCGCGACCGCGCCATTGTTCTTACTCCTAGCGTCACCGTGCGCAGCACCCCCAGCGAGAGTGGCACCAGCCTCTTTATCTTGCACGAGGGCCATCGGGTGCAAATCAAGGACAATACCATGCGCGAGTGGAAAGAAATCCGTCTCGACGACGGTAAGGTAGGATGGTTGCCCGCCTCGGCCATCGAAGTGATTTGAGGCAGTTGGACCTCCCCCTTTTCCTCGGTCATCGGGCGTGAGAGGAAGGGGCAAAATGAATCGCGGCAAAGATGTAATAATAAATTACCATGTCTTTGCCGCGATTTTCTTGGAATCCTTAGTCGGGACAAAGTCCTACCAAAGCCCTACCAAAGTCCTTACAAATTCCTTCGCTTAGAAAGGGAGAAAAAACGGTTCCGGAACGTCCCTGATTTCTCTTAATGTAAATAAAAATGAATATTTCCGGCTGTTCCTTGGCAGCTTTCTGTGCGGGGCAGTCTGATGGGAGAGGGTGAAAACAAAGAACCCTGCGGCTTTCCGAACAAGCCGCAGGGTCTCTGTGATTCCTACAGGATTCAAACCTGTAACCTTCTGATCCGTAGTCAGATGCTCTATTCAGTTGAGCTAAGGAACCGTTCTTGTATAATCCAAAGTGTGACTCCTACAGGATTCAAACCTGTAACCTTCTGATCCGTAGTCAGATGCTCTATTCAGTTGAGCTAAGGAGCCTTGTTTGTTTTAACGGGTGCAAAGGTACGGACTTTTTTTGAATAAACAAGCGTTTCCCGATATTTTTTTGAAAAAAATCATTCAATAAACCGATAGTTGAACAGTTGCCAACCGATGGTCAGGCCTACGTTCCATTCTTTTTTCGGTGAGCTATAATGATTTAGGTAGGCAGAGATAGCGCCGAAGGGAAGCCGGCATACGACGGACACCTCGCCCATGTATTCTAGTCGCGAGAATGCTTTTCCGTAATAGGCATTATTTTGCGTGTCTTGCAGGATGGGGAAAATAGGCATGAATGCGTATAATTCCGTCCGGACGTGGAAGGCGTTGCTGAGATTCCAAATTGGTTTGATGCCCGTAGCCACGAACTGGTTGGCCCGGAATGCGGCGTTGTAGATCAATTTGCTGTGCGGGGTGGGCGCGAACTCGCCGGCTTGCATCTTGGTGGCTGTATAGTTTGCAGAGAAGTTCTTGGATGAATAGAGGGCTTCTACCATCCAGCCTAGGGTAAAGCGGGGCGACATCGGGTGGTAGGATTCCTTCAGGTATGAGATTTGCAGCCAAGATTGGCGATGCCTTGAGGATATTTGTCCGGTGTTCAGCGAGTTTCCCGGCGTGAAATGTTCCTTGGCCGTATAGACTTGCGCAATCAATTTCTCATAATATCCCCTTGTGGCATATTGGCGAGTGTCTAAGGTGCTTCCATAGAAGCCGATGGAGCCTCCCAGCAGGTTGTAGGAGGATTTGTCCAAACGGTCGTTCTCGAAGTCGATGACGTTGTATTGGAAATAGTTGTCTACCAGATAGCCGTAGCCCAAACTGAATTCAGCCCTTTTGTTGGCTAAAAAAGGCAGGGAAACCATCAGCTTCACGAAACTTTCCTCTTTGGAGTTGAATGTCGGGAGGTTGTTCTTGGAGAACAGTTTGTCCTTCCGATAATAATCAAACGTGCTGAACGAGGCGATGAAGCGATAGGACGTAGGGATGCGCGTGGGCAAGTCGATGCGCCCCATCAGTTGTGCATTGTTGTATATCTTCCCTAGCTGCCCGTCTACGACTATTTCCTTGGAGTAGTAGTTCAGGTTCTGATAGCCCAATCCTAGATAAATCTGGTTAGAGCTGCTGGTAGATACGCTTCCTCCGATGCGTGCAGAGAGGTTGTTTTCTATTTTCACCTTCAAGTGGAGTTCATAGAGGTTCTCTTCTTTGTTATACACCGCATGCGGGATGATTTCAGAAATCATATTGTCGGCCAAGAGGCGGAAATAGCCTTTCTTCAAGTCTTCGAAGGTGAAGGTCCGGCCTTCGTCGCCGTTGAATTCCTTTTTGATGTAGGTCTGTTGTTGGGGATTGGCGCCCTCGATATAAATGTCCCGGAAAAGAAACGGGGGTTGGTTCTTGCGGTAAATAGTGCGTCGCAGTTGCACTTCCTCAGGGGGTATCCGGCGTTGGATACGTCCTTTTATGGAGTCCATCAGTTCGATGGCGCGTTTATAGCCAATATCATGAAGCTCGTCCAGCCGGTCGAAATCCAGCAGGTTGACATCGTTGTACTTGAAATCCATCACGATGCCCAGCGAGTCGGGGATGCTATAGTCCGTCTTTTGCATGATCATGTTCTCCAGCTGGCTCATCAGGTTGCTTTCTTGGGGTTTCTTCGGGTTGCCTGCCACGACGCTTCCGATGATGATGTCCGGATGGAAGTCTTCGCGCATCACATCTGTTGGGAAGTTGTTGTAAATGCCTCCATCGTAAACCAATACGCTATCCATTTCGATAGGTTTGAATACGAAAGGGAAACTCATCGAGGCGCGGACGGCATCTCCCAAGTCTCCTTGGCGCATCACTAACGGGAGTTTGTTGTAGACATCGGAGGCTACACACCGGAAGGGTACGAACAAGTCGTCGAAATCCCCGCCGCAAGCCGCTGTGGCTTGGCCGAATAATTCCACGAATGCCAAGTTCATCTGTATGGGGTTCACCATATTGGTGGGGATATTGACCCTGGGTTTCGCCTTGAGCGAATCGCGGATGGCGAAACGGAGGTTGAAGAATTCGGGCGTTGGGCGGTTTTGCTTGAAAAAATAGGCATATTGGGGTTCTACCGTGCCGGTGTACCAACGCTTGAAATCGGGCGAACGCAGGAGCGCTTCCATATCGTCCGGCGAATAGCCCATTGCGTAGAGCGAGCCGATGATGGCGCCCATGGAGGTGCCGGCAATGTAATCGATGGGGATGCCATTCTCTTCCAGCGCGCGGATGATGCCGATGTGGGTCATGCCTTTGGCGCCTCCTCCGCTTAGCACCAAACCTACACGTTGGGCTTGCGCCGGGGCGAAGAATCCGAGGAGCAGGCACAAGGAAATGAGGAAGAGAATAGATTTTTTCATATCCGATGAACGTTTTAGGCAAATGTAGGAAATGTTTTTCACGAGACAAAAAAATCGGCACCACAGTTTCTTTAAAAATCCATGATGCCGATTTAAAAATAGTTAATCGCTTATCAACCAATCAACTCCACGCTTCGTTTCAGGAAGTTGTTCAGCGCTTCGCCCTTCAGCATGCCGTTTTGAAGCAAAGCCAAGTCGATAAGTTGGCGGATGACCTTGTTGCTCGAAGCATAATTCGTCAGGATATTGTCTTTTTGTTGCTTCAGGTCGTTCCATTTTTGGTCGAGTTCTTTCAACTCATCTCTTTCTGCAACAGGGATTTCATCTGCCTTTTTGCCTTCTTCTGCCTTGTGCAATTCTTTGCGTCGTGCATCGGCCTCGTCCATATCCTTTTGGATGGGGGCAATCGTGGCTTCGCATTCGGTGTTTTCTCCTTCCAAGACTTCCTTTATCAGTTTGTGATCCGAATTCAGGACGAGGTTGAACATATCGGGCATTTCGCCATAGAAGCTCATGCCGGATTGGATGTTGGACATCTCCTTCATGCGGCGCATGTATTCGCTTTGGGTAATCATGACAGGGAAGGCATTCTCGCCCAAGGCTTCGGCGCTGATATGGAATTCTTTCTTGTCCATTGAAGGCAGTTGGCTCTTGAACATGACGGAAAGAATTTCTTGCTTGCCGGCTTCCAATGTGTCGCCTTTCTTGTCTTCTTTTACGATGAGGTTATCCACCACGTCGCTATCCACACGGGTGAAGCGGCATTTCTCCAACTTTTGCTCCAACATGCTTACTACGGCAACATCCAATTGCCCGTCCATCAGCAAGACGTTGTAACCCTTGGCTTTGGCGGCTTCTATGTAGCTGTATTGTTCTTCCTTGTTGTTGGCATAGAGGTAGATCAGGGCGCCTTCTTTATCCGTCTGGTTATCCTTGATGAGCGTTTTGTATTCATCAAAGGTATAATATTTCTTGTCGGTATCTTCCAGCAAGGCGAAGTCTTTGGCCCGCTCATAAAAATCTTCCTGTGTCAACATGCCGTAGTCAATGAAAATCTTCAAGTCGTCCCACTTTTCTTCGAATTGTTTACGGTCGTTCTTGAAGATGGATTGCAGGCGGTCGGCCACCTTCTTGGTGATGTAGGTGGAGATTTTCTTCACGTTGGCATCGCTTTGCAGATAAGAGCGCGATACGTTCAGCGGGATGTCCGGAGAATCCAAGACGCCATGAAGCAGGGTGAGGAAGTCGGGCACGATGCCTTCGACGGAATCTGTCACATACACTTGGTTGCAATAAAGCTGGATTTTGTTCTTGGTCAACTCGATGTTGCTCTTCACTTTCGGGAAATAGAGCACACCCGTCAAGTGGAAAGGATAATCCACGTTCAGGTGAATCCAGAAGAGAGGTTCGTCGGCCATGGGATAGAGGTCGCGATAGAACTTCTGGTAGTCTTCATCCTTCAGTTCGCTGGGTTTCTTTGTCCAAAGCGGGGTGGTGTCGTTGATGATGTTATCCTCGTCTGTATCCACTTGCTTGCCGTCTTTCCATTCTTTCTTCTTGCCGAAAGCAACAGGGACAGGAAGGAAGCTGCAATACTTCTTCAAGAGGGCGGAGATGCGCGATTCTTCGAGGAATTCCTTGCAATCATCGTCTACATAAAGGATGATGTCCGTGCCCCGGTCGGTGCGGTCGGCATCTTCCAAGGTGAATTCAGGACTTCCGTCGCACGTCCATTTCACGGCTTGCGCGCCTTCTTTATAGGATTTAGTGACGATTTCCACCTTTTTGGCCACCATAAAGGCCGAATAGAAACCTAAACCGAAGTGTCCGATGATGGCATTGGCATCGTTCTTGTATTTCTCCAAGAAGTCGTTGGCGCCGGAGAAAGCTATTTGGTTGATATACTTGTCTATTTCCTCGGCAGTCAGGCCTAAACCACGGTCGGACACGGTGATGGTGTCTTTGTCCACTGATACATGAATGGTCAAGTCGCCCAATTCGCCTTGGAAGTCGCCCATCGAAGCAAGGGTCTTCAACTTTTGTGTGGCATCTACGGCGTTGGACACCAACTCACGAAGGAATATTTCGTGGTCGCTATACAAGAATTTCTTGATGACGGGGAATATGTTTTCTGTAGTTACCCCAATGTTTCCTTTTTGCATATCTGTATATTTGATTAAATTCTTTATTTCTCTGCTTTCTTCAACAAAAAAGGTGCCAGTCCTCACGAACTGACACCTTGTCACATAGATATGTCAAAATTTGTATCGGATTATTCTTTCTTGCGGATATCCAGTGCCTCCTTGCCTGCGGAAACAAGGAGCGTATCGCCCTCTGCCACCTCGCCGGAGACGATAAGTTCGGACAAGCTGTCTTCCACGTATGTCTGGATGGCACGCTTCAGGGGGCGGGCGCCATATTGGACGTCGTATCCTTTTGCAGCCAGGAATTTCTTGGCTTCTTCGTCTACCTCCAATTTATAGCCGGCGGTTTCGAGACGTCCGTAAAGACCCTTCAGTTCAATATCCACGATGCGCACGATAGAGTCGAGCGAGAGTTGGTCGAAGGTGATAATCTCGTCCAGACGGTTGAGAAATTCGGGCGAGAAACTCTTGTTCAGCGCCTTTTGGATGACGCCGCGCGAGTATTCCTTGTCGTCTGCTCCCCGGTTTTGCGCTGCAAAGCCCACGCCGCGACCGAAGTCCTTCAGTTGGCGCGTGCCGATGTTGGAAGTCAGGATGATTACCGTGTTCTTGAAGTCGATGGTACGCCCCGTGTTGTCCGTCAACCGCCCTTCGTCCAGCACTTGCAAGAGAATGTTGAAGACATCGGGATGCGCCTTCTCAATCTCATCCAGCAGGACGATGGAGTAGGGGCGTCGGCGCACTTTTTCGGTCAACTGGCCGCCTTCTTCATATCCTACATAACCCGGCGCGGCGCCTATCATGCGCGATACGGTGTACTTCTCCATATATTCGCTCATGTCGATGCGTATCAGGGCATCGTCTGTCCCGAACATATAGCGCGCCAATTGCTTGGCCAGGTGCGTCTTGCCCACGCCTGTCGGGCCTAAGAACATGAAGGTGCCGATAGGACGGTTGGGGTCTTTCAAGCCTACGCGGCTTCGGAGGATGGCCTTTACTACCTTGTCGATGGCGGCGTCTTGGCCGATGACTTGCCCCTTCAGCGTGTCTTTCATTCCTGCCAATTTGACACCTTCGGCTTGCGCCATGCGTTGCACGGGCACGCCCGACATCATGGATACGACCCGGGCAATCTCTTCTTCGCCCACCGTCTGGCGTGCTTCTTTCAGGCTGGTTTCCCAGTCGGCTTTCATCTTTTCCAAGCTGGAGGATAATTCTTTTTCGCGATCGCGATAGCTGGCGGCCAATTCAAAATTCTGTGATTTCACCGCGTCGGCTTTCAGTCGGCGGGCTTCCTCTATCTGCTTTTCTTGTTCTTCTATTTCTTTGGGGACGCTGATGTTTGTCAGGTGCACGCGCGACCCGGCTTCGTCCAAAGCGTCGATGGCCTTGTCCGGGAAGTTGCGGTCGGTGATGTATCGGTCTGTCAATTTGACACACGCCTCCAAAGCCTCGTCCGTGTAGACGACGTTGTGATGGTCCTCGTACTTGTCTTTGATGTTGCGCAGGATTTGCAGCGTCTCGTCGGCCGTGGTAGGTTCTACGATAATCTTCTGGAAACGACGCTCCAAGGCGCCGTCCTTCTCGATATTTTTCCTGTATTCATCGAGGGTGGTGGCGCCAATGCACTGGATTTCGCCGCGCGCCAAGGCGGGTTTCAGCATGTTGGCGGCATCCATGGAGCCGGCTGCCGCGCCTGCGCCCACAATGGTGTGAATTTCGTCGATGAAAAGGATGATATGAGGATTCTGTTGCAACTCGTTGATGATGGAGCGGAGGCGTTCTTCAAACTGGCCGCGATACTTGGTGCCGGCCACTACGGCGGCCATGTCCAGCATGACCACGCGCTTGTCGAAGAGCACGCGCGATACCTTTTTCTGCGTGATGCGCAAGGCCAGTCCCTCGACGATGGCGCTCTTTCCCACGCCCGGTTCGCCGATGAGTACGGGGTTATTCTTCTTTCTGCGGCTCAAGATTTGGGCCACGCGCTCAATTTCGCGTTCGCGCCCCACCACAGGATCCAGCCGTCCCTCGGCTGCGGCACGAGTCATGTCGGTGCCAAAAGCGTCCAGTGCGGGCGTGTCGTTGCCCGGCTTGCGGGTGGCGGTTTGGGCGTTGCCTCCTTGCCGGGGTTGCTGGCGCCGGGCCATGTTGTCCATCTCGTCTTCGTCTTCATCTTCGTCGGGGAAGCCCATGCCGGCAGTGGGGTTGGCCGATTTCTTCGACACGAGGTCGAACACGCTCTGATAGTCGGCTCCCGTCTCTTCTAATACGCTGGCAGCCAGATTATCCCCATCTTTCAGGATAGCCAGCAACATGTGTTCGGCATCCGCCTCCGGGCTTTTGAGCAACCGGGCTTCGAGCATGCAAATCTTTAGGATCCGCGACGTGACGGGCGACAAAGGCACGTCTCCGTCCGGGCGCAATGAGTTGTCCGCCTGGATTTCCAGGTAGTTCTCGATGCGTTGTTTCAGCAGACGGGTATCTACGCCCAAGCGCGCCAGCACGTCGTTGGCCTTGCCCGAGCCTTCGCGCAAGAGGCCCAGCAAGAGATGTTCGGGACCGATGGCCCTGCTTCTCAGCCGGTTGGCTTCTTGTTTGCTATATGTAATGATGTCCGAGAGTCGTTGTGAAAATTGCTTGTCCATGTGCACTGTTTTCTCCTTTTCTTCCTAGTTATTGGGGTTATCTTGGGGCAAAGATAAGCATATTTTTTGGTTCTGCATCATTTGCCGCCAATTAATCAATTATATTCGCTTTTTCTCCTACAAACATTGTGCCAATCTATGTTTGGACGAGCCGCAGACACGAGTTCGGATTGTCGCGGACACGAGTTCAGCGTGTCAGGCGCACGAGTTCAGCGTGTTCAATCCCTCCCGATATGACTTTTTTCCCTGAAAATTTCCGTATGTCAGAAAAAAGCCTTACCTTAGCGTGGTTTTTAGGAAAACCACACATTATTAATTAATCATTGAATTGTAAATGCTTGAACAAGACAGGATTATAAAAGTAAACATCGAGGAGGAGATGAAGTCGTCGTACATTGACTACTCCATGTCGGTTATCGTGTCGCGCGCCCTTCCCGATGTGCGTGACGGTTTCAAACCCGTGCACCGCCGTATCCTATATGGCATGATGGGGTTGGGAAACACGTCCGACAAACCCTATAAAAAATCAGCCAGAGTAGTGGGCGAGGTGTTGGGTAAGTATCACCCGCACGGAGACTCGTCCGTCTACGGCGCCTTGGTGCGCTTGGCGCAACCTTGGTCTATGCGCTACATGCTCATCGACGGCCAGGGCAACTATGGTTCGGTGGACGGCGACAGCCCTGCGGCCATGCGATACACTGAATGCCGCTTGCGCAAGATTGGCGAAGACATGATGCAGGACATCGACAAGGAAACGGTGGACATGATGAACAACTTCGACGACACCTTGCAGGAACCCACCGTGATGCCTACGCGCATCCCCAACCTGCTGGTGAACGGCGCATCCGGCATTGCCGTGGGCATGGCCACCAATATGCCTACGCACAACCTCTCGGAAGTTATCGACGCCTGCGCGGCCTATATCGACAATCCGGATATCAGCATTGAGGAATTGATGGAATATGTCAAGGCGCCGGATTTCCCTACGGGCGGATATATCTATGGCATGAGCGGCGTGCGCGAAGCCTACCTGACAGGACGCGGACGCGTCATCATGCGTGCCAAGGCCGAAATTGAGGCAGGGCAGACACACGATAAAATCGTGGTGACAGAAATCCCTTATGGCGTGAACAAGGCCGAATTGATTCGCGACATCGCCAACCTGGCCAACGAGAAGAAAATTGACGGCATATCCAACGCCAACGACGAGAGCGACCGCGAGGGCATGCGCATCGTCATCGACGTGAAGCGCGACGCCAATGCCAGCGTGGTGCTGAACAAGCTCTATAAGATGACCCAGTTGCAGACGTCGTTCAGCGTCAATAACGTAGCTTTGGTGCACGGACGTCCCCGCCTGCTCAACCTCAAAGACCTTGTCCGTTACTTTGTGGAGCACCGGCACGATGTGGTCATCCGCCGCACGCGCTTCGACCTGCGCAAGGCCAAGGAACGCGCCCATATCCTCGAGGGACTTATCATCGCCTCGGACAATATCGACGAAGTTATCCGCATCATCCGTGCTTCGCAAACGCCCAACGATGCCATCAACGGCCTCATGGAGCGATTCCAACTGACCGAAGTACAGGCACGCGCCATCGTCGAGATGCGCCTCCGCCAACTCACCGGCCTCCAGCAAGAACAGCTCCATGCCGAATATGAGGAAATCAAGAAACAAATAGCCTACTTGGAGGAAATCCTGGCCAACGACGAACTTTGCCGCAAGGTCATCAAAGACGAACTCTTGGAGGTGAAGCAGAAATATGGCGACGAACGCCGTTCGGAAATCGTCTATTCGTCCGAGGA
Organism: uncultured Bacteroides sp.; assembly: GCA_944322365.1. Lineage (GTDB taxonomy): Bacteria > Bacteroidota > Bacteroidia > Bacteroidales > Bacteroidaceae > Bacteroides. Next base: position 28,843 of record CALUOW010000001.1, on the reverse strand, counting down.
ATTCAATCCTGAAGACTTCTATGCCGACGACGAGATGATTATCACCATCTCGCACCTGGGATATATCAAACGAACGCCCCTGAGCGAATTTCATGCCCAAAACCGGGGCGGGGTAGGGTCGAAGGGAAGCGACACGCGCGACCAAGACTTTGTGGAGCATATCTATCCTGCCACGATGCACAACACGATGATGTTCTTTACGCAAAAAGGCAAGTGCTATTGGCTCAAAGTTTACGAAATTCCCGAAGGCGCCAAAAACGCCAAAGGACGTGCCATCCAAAATCTGCTGAATATCGATGCGGACGATGCCGTCAATGCTTACTTGCGCGTCAAGAACCTCAACGACCCGGATTTCATCAACTCGCACTATGTCCTCTTCTGCACCAAGAAAGGCGTCATTAAGAAAACCTTGCTGGAGCAATACTCTCGTCCGCGCCAAAACGGCGTGAACGCCATTACCATCCGCGAGGACGACCGCGTAATCGAAGTGCGCATGACCAATGGCAACAATGAAATCATCATAGCCAACCGCAACGGGCGCGCCATCCGCTTCCACGAAAGTGCTGTGCGCGAAATGGGACGTACCGCTACCGGCGTGCGCGGCATGACCCTCGACGAGGACGGACAAGACGAAGTAGTGGGCATGATTTGCATCAAAGACCCCGAGACGGAAACCATCATGGTAGTGTCCGAACAAGGCTATGGCAAACGTTCGGAAGTGGAAGACTACCGCATCACCAACCGTGGAGGCAAAGGCGTGAAGACCATGCAGATCACCGACAAAACGGGACATCTGGTGGCTATCAAGTCTGTCACTGACGACAACGACCTGATGATTATCAACAAATCCGGTATCACCATCCGCCTCAAGGTAGCCGATGTGCGCGTCATGGGACGTGCTACGCAAGGCGTGCGCCTCATTAACTTGGAGAAGCGCAACGACGAAATTGGATCCGTCTGCAAAGTGAACTCCGAAGCTATGGATGAAAGCATCGGGGAAGCAGAAATAATAGAGAATGACAATGAATAGACACCATTATTAATCTTTTAATTTCATTACAATCATGAAAAAAGTTGTATTTTCAGTGGTTTTGTTATTGGCGGCCAGTTTCACGTTCGCCCAAGAGAAAGCCGTAAAGGAAGCCAAGAAAGCAGCCAGCGCCGTTACTCCGGACTTTGCCAAGGCTGAAGAGTTGATTAATGGGGCCATGACCAACCCCGAAACAAAAGATCAAGCCGAGACATGGAATGTGGCCGGTTTTATCCAAAAGAGACGGAGCGAGAAGGAAATGGAAAATGCTTACCTCCGCAAGCCGTATGACACCCTGCAAGTATATAAGAGCGCGCTGAACATGTGCAAATATTACTTCAAGTGCGATGAACTGGCCCAAATCCCCAACGAAAAAGGCAAAATCAAGAACAAATACCGCAAGCCCAATTCTGCAGCCATCTTGGCAGAACGTGGCAACTTGATTAACGGTGGTATCCAATTCTTTAACGAGGACAAGAATAAGGAAGCGTTGGAGTACTTTGCCACCTATGTGGATATTGCGAACCATCCCATGTTTGCTGATAATGAAATAGTAAGAGGCGATACACTGATGCCTCAAATCGCTTACTATGCCAGCTTGGCAGCTATGAAAATGGAAGATTATGCCAGCGTATTGAAGTATGCTCCCGTAGCCAAGGACGACAAGGAAGTAGGCAAATATGCCATGGAATTCGTTTCTACAGCATTGAAAGCTGAAGGCGATACCGTTCAGTGGATTGCATCTCTTCAGGAAGGCGTGCAGAAGTATCCTGACTATCCTTTCTTCTTTGGCAATTTGATTGATTATTACAGCAATAGCAAAAAGTTTGACGAGGCTATGGCTTTCGCAGACCAAATGATTGCCAAAGACCCGAATAATGCCTTCAACCAATACGTAAAAGGTTATCTCTATCACAATATGGAGGATTATGACAACGCCCTTACATATTATAAGAAAACCATTGAAATCGACCCCAACTATGCCGAGGCTTATTCCAATATTGGCTTGATTTATTGCCTCAAAGCTCAAGATTTTTCTAGCAAGGCTACCAGCGACATGAACGACCCCAAGTATAACGAAGATATGGCAACGCTTAAATCTTTCTATGAACAAGCTAAACCTTACTACGAGAAGGCTCGTGAATTGAAGCCCGATCAGAAAGATTTGTGGATGAACGGTTTGTATCGCGTTTACTACAACTTGCAGATGGGACCTGAATATGAAGAAATCGAAAAGATGATGGGTATGTAATATAGCTGAGATTTATTCTATATGTAAGAAGACGGATAGCGAAGTTTGCAAGACTTGTTATCCGTCTTTGTTTTCTAGTAGGAATAAATTCTTATGCTATTCATCTAGAAATAATCAATATTATGTTTAATATTTAAATTGAAAGAATAGTTTCCCCTACTATCAAAAAAAGCAGGTAGGCAATCTTCCTTTTTTGCCTGCCCTGCTTCAAAATAATCTTCACAATCAATTTATGCTTCTTCCTTCCCAGCGCCATTAGCTTCTTCGTCTAGGATCTTAAGTGCCAAGTCCAATACTGTGGTATCGTCTATCATAACTAAACCTCCATCTGGTCCTGGCTCTAAATGGATGCCTACGCTTTTGCCATCTTTGAAATTATGGCCACCAAAGAAATTGCGTACGGTATCGACCTCCATGCCTAGTTCGTCGGCTATTCTATGCATGCTGCCATCGGGCAACGAATCTTTGATCTTACGAAGTTCATTGAACGTAATTGCTCTCATATTCATATGGATTTAATGGGTTAATAATTTTTTTGTTTTAGCATTTGATATTTAGTTCATTCAGAATACGGCGCATGGCTTCAAAGGTGGTGATGCGTGTAGGAACCAACGGGAGACGGAGTTTGTTTTCCACCATTCCCATGACATTGAGCATGGCTTTGACACCTGCCGGATTTCCATCTACGAAAAGTAGCTTAAAAAGCTCGGCAAATTTATGGTGGATAGTCAGTGCATTAGCATAGTCTCCTTGCAAAGCGAGGCGCACCATGCGGCTGAATTCGCGCGGAAAGGCGTTTCCTATGACCGAGATGACTCCTACGGCTCCTAATGTAATGAGCGGGAAAGTAATGCCGTCATCACCCGATATGACATCAAACGTAGAAGGTTTATTCTTGATAATGTCGTCCATCTGGGTAATATTGCCTGAGGCTTCTTTCACGGCTATCACGTTTTTGAAGTCATTGGCAATGCGCAAGGTGGTTTCGGCAGTCATATTTACTCCTGTTCGCCCCGGCACGTTATAGAGCACGAGAGGCAAATCGGTGGATTCGGCAATAGCCTTATAGTGTTGGTAAATGCCTTCTTGCGAGGGCTTGTTGTAATATGGCACCACGGAAAGTATGGCATCTACTCCGGTAAAGTCATTGGTCTTCAAGGTGTTTACTACGGCTCGTGTATTGTTGCCGCTTACGCCTAGTAAGATTGGTATCCGTCCGTTCACACGTTCGACGACCATCTGTTGTATCTTTAGCTTCTCGTCTTCCGTCAATGTCGGCGTTTCGGCCGTAGTGCCCAACACGCAGAGGAAGTCCGTGTTATTTTGCACTTGGTAATCGACCAATCGCATCAGTGCGTCGTAATCCACGCTTTCATCTTCCTTGAAGGGAGTAATCAAGGCCACTCCCATTCCTTTCAACCGAGTTCGTATCATAGGTGTCTTAAATATAATCTATTATTAAAAGTCTCGCAAAAGTACGACTTTTTTTCTTTTTAAACCTCTTTCGCGTTGGAAAAAAGCTAAATATTTTCACGATTCGCTTAACATTTGCAAGAATTCGTCCTCGTTCAAGATACGGATGCCCAGCTTTTGGGCTTTTTCCAGTTTGGAGGGGCCCATGTTTTCTCCTGCCAGGATAAAGCTGGTTTTGGACGAAATGCTGCCTACGTTTTTTCCGCCGTTTTTTTCGATGAGCGACTTGTATTCATCACGCGAATGATGCGCAAAGACACCGCTGATGACAATGCTCAGCCCGGCGAGTTTGTCCGTGCGTCCTTCCAATTCTTCCTCCGACCGGCAGAATTGGAGACCTGCCGCTTCCAAACGCTTCACCAACGCGTCATTCATGGGGTTATCGAAGTAAGCAACGATGCTTTGGGCTATCTTCTCCCCTATTTCGTCAATCGCCTTCAGCGTGTCAAGGCCTGCTCCTCGGATTGCCTCGATCTCGCCGAGAGCGTGTGCCAGCTTCTTCGCTACGGTTTCTCCCACAAAGCGGATGCCTAATGCAAAGAGCACACGCTCGAAGGGGACGGACTTGCTGGCCTCGATGCCACGGATAATGTTTTCGGCCGATTTCCGCCCCATCCGCTCCAAGCCCATGATGTCTTCGACTTTAAGCGCATAAAGATCCGAAGCGTCTTTTATCAATCCCACTTGATAGAAAAGGTCTACCGTTTCCGGTCCCAATCCGTCGATGTTCATGGCGCGCCGGCTGATGAAATGCTCTATTTTGCCCTTGATTTGTGGGGGGCAAGCGGTTTCATTGGGGCAATAATGGGCGGCTTCGCCTTCGTAGCGGATGAGGGGACTTCCGCACTCGGGGCAATGGGTGATGAAACGTACTTTTTCGCCTAACATCATGCCGCGTGCGTCCTTGTCCACGCCGGTTATCTTGGGAATAATTTCTCCACCTTTCTCTACATATACCAAGTCTCCGATGTGGAGGTCAAGTCCTTCGATAATGTCGGCATTATGCAGCGAGGCCCGTTTCACTATGGTGCCGGACAACTGTACAGGATCCAAGTTTGCCACGGGGGTGATAGCTCCTGTACGTCCCACTTGGTAGGAGACCTTATTAAGACGCGTCAAGGCGCGTTCGGCCTGGAATTTATAAGCAATGGCCCATCGGGGAGATTTGGCCGTGTAGCCAAGGTTTCGTTGTTGGCGGAGGCTGTTTACTTTCAGCACAATGCCATCCGTGGCTACGGGCAAATTCTTGCGTTCGGTATCCCAATAGCGGATGTAGTCGAAGATCTCTTGCAAAGTCTGCGCCTTGTGCATATGGTCGGAGATTTTGAAGCCCCAGTTCTTAGCCGCTTGCAAGTTTTCATAGTGCCCGTCTCCCGGCAAGTTTTCGCCTAACAAATAATATAAGTAGGCATCAAGTTTCCGGTTGGCCACTACGGACGAGTTCTGAGACTTCAAAGTGCCCGAAGCTGCATTTCGAGGGTTGGCAAAGAGAGGCTCTTCTCTTAATTCTCGTTCGCGGTTTAAGGCCTCGAACGATTCCCACGGCATCAAAATCTCGCCTCGTATTTCAAACGATTTCGGATAATCTCCATGTAGCACCAACGGGATAGAGCGGATGGTCTTCACATTATCCGTCACGTCATCGCCTTTTTCTCCATCGCCACGGGTCACGGCTTGCACCAGTTTCCCGTCTTCATAGGTCAAGGAAATAGAGGTCCCGTCATATTTTAATTCACAACAAACCTCAAAATCTTCATTAAGACTTTTCTTTACACGATCGTAGAAGTCAGCCACCTCGTTTTCCGAATAAGTGTTGCCTAGCGAAAGCATGGGGTATTTATGAGCCACCTGCACGAAGTTCTTGTTCAAGTCGCTCCCCACACGCATCGTAGGCGAGGTCTTGTCCATGTATTCGGGATGCGCTTTTTCCAAATCTTGTAGTTCGCGCATCATGTCGTCAAACTCCTTGTCCGAAATTTCGGGGGCATTCAACACATAATAATTATAGTTGTGCCGGTGCAAGTCGGCCCTCAATTGGTCAATCTTTTCTTTTACGGTCATAAGTTGTTGAATATCTGGGCGGCATGCAGATGATAGTCATCCACGTGCCAATACTTTCCGCAAAAATACGGGTTTCTCCTCGAATATTTGTATTTTTGCGCCCAAAATTATAGAAAGAAGAAGATATGCGCATCGACATTATCACCGTCCTTCCCGAAATGCTGGAAGGTTTCTTCAATTGCTCCATCATGAAGCGTGCCCAAAATAAAGGCCTTGCCGAAATACACATTCACAACCTGCGGGATTATACGAAAGACAAGCACCGCCGGGTGGATGATTATCCGTTCGGTGGATTTGCAGGCATGGTCATGAAGATCGAACCGATTGAGAATTGCATCAACGCCCTGAAAGCCGAAAGGGAATATGATGAAATCATCTTCACTACACCCGATGGAGAGCAGTTTGACCAACCCATGGCCAACACTCTATCCCTTGCCCAAAACCTCATTATCCTATGCGGACATTTCAAGGGAATCGACTATCGGATTCGCGAACATTTCATCACCAAAGAAATCAGTATTGGCGACTACGTATTAACCGGAGGAGAACTTGCCGCAGCCGTTATATCCGATGCGGTTGTAAGGATTATTCCTGGTGTGATTTCCGATGAACAATCCGCCCTTTCTGATTCCTTCCAAGACAATTTGCTGGCTGCTCCCGTCTATACCCGCCCTGCGGATTATAAAGGGTGGAAGGTTCCTGATATTTTACTTTCAGGACATGAGGCTAAAATTAAGGAATGGGAACTGCAACAGTCTTTAGAGCGCACCCGTCGATTGCGTCCGGATCTTTTAGGCGAATAGATCTCTGATGTAAATAAAGAGAAAAGGACATCTTTTGCAAGATGTCCTTATTTATGCAAATTAATGGCGAATGGCTTATATTTGTTATTCAATCAACCTCAAGCGCACCAATAATCTCGCGCACAGACTTGCATCCGTGTCTTTCCAAGTAATCGTTGATGCCTTCGGCTATCTTGAGGGTAACGGTAGGATCTATGAAGTTTGCCGTGCCGATTTGGATAGCTGTGGCACCGGCCAACATAAATTCGACAGCATCTTTCCAGTTCATGATTCCTCCTAATCCGATGACGGGTATTTTTACTGCTTTAGCCACTTGCCACACCATACGCAAAGCAATGGGCTTTACGGCTGCCCCGGACATCCCCCCTGTTATTGTGGAAAGAACCGGACGCTTTCGTTCAGCATCAATGGCCATACCTAACAGTGTGTTAATCAGCGAGACACTGTCCGCTCCACCGGATTCGGCTGCACGGGCAATCTCTGTAATATCTGTTACGTTGGGCGATAATTTCACAATAAGCGTTTTCTTATATACTTTACGTACGGCGCTGACTACCTCTTCCGCTCCCTTGGCCGTGATGCCGAAAGCCATGCCGCCTTGCTTCACATTAGGACAGGATATATTTAATTCAATAGCAGGGATATTTACAAGCTCGTTGATAATGGAGGCCGTTTCCGCATAGTCTTCGATGGTCGAACCGGATACATTGACAATCATATTGGTTTTGATGTCTTTGATACGCGGATAAATCTGCTCCACAAAGTAATGTACGCCCTTATTTTGCAGGCCCACAGCGTTTAACATTCCGGATGGAGTCTCTGCCATACGCGGATAAGGATTTCCTTCACGTTTGTGAAGAGTAGTACCCTTCACAATGATACCGCCTATTCGCGCTATATCCATGAAGTCAGCAAACTCTTCGCCATAACCAAATGTCCCGGAAGCTGTCATCACGGGATTTTTCATTTGTAATTCACCAATATTTACACTTAAATCTGCCATAACAATTTGTTTATGTTAAAAACTGGACCATCTTTACATACACATAAATGCCCTTCCGTCGTGTTTTCCACGCAACATAAGCACGCGCCGATGCCGCAAGCCATCGTATTTTCCAACGACACTTCGCATTCGATGCCTTTGCTTTTGGCATATTTTGCCACCGCCATCATCATCGGCTTGGGGCCGCAAGTATATATCATTTCAAAATTTTTCTTATCCAAGACGGAGTGTTGGGTGACATATCCGCGTTCGCCTTGGCTTCCGTCTTCAGTTGTCACATATACCTCGCCATATTGGGCAAATTGTTCTAACTGCAACAGGTCTTGGTGACTTCTGGCTCCCAATAAGAAGATAGGACGGCTTCCATTCTTGGCTAATTGCTCGCCCAAATAGAGCATGGGAGCCGTACCCACACCGCCGCCTATAAGCAAGAGCTTGTCCGAGGGCGTTTGAGGCATTGTGAAGCCGTTTCCGAGTGGCAACACCGCATTGATCCGGTCGCCCGCTTTAGCTTCTCCTAAACGTCTTGTTCCGTCTCCAACCAGCTGAATAAGGAACCACAGTTCGTTCTTCCGTCTATCCACATAATTGATGGAAATAGGCCGCCGCAAGAAGGTTGTGGATGACCCATCCACACGTATTTCTGCAAACTGCCCAGGAAGCATTTCTGGAAGCTCTTCAGTCGAGGTCAGCTTCAATAATACATAGTGGTCGTGCAACCTAATGTTTTCGGTTACCGCCAAATCTAAGATGTATTTTTTCATAAATCTGTACATTGATAAGTATGAATCTTTTCGGGAGGCAAAGATACACCATTTTAGGCAAAACGCCGGTGGTTTGCATCTTAATTTGCAGGCCGGAAAATTTCGTAGGTATTGTCATCGAAAAAAATTCGTATTTCGGTGATTTTCCTAGGTGGCCTTTCTTTATAGATAATCTCTTGTTTTACAATCTCTTTTGGCTTGTTTTGGGGGCGTTCTAATGGCATTTCCTTGCGATTTTCGGCATCGCCCGTCCCGCCGGAGGAATTTTCGGCATTCTCGGCAAACAAAGGATAACCCGAATCTCCTTGGGTGACATCGGCAGACGGCACGCTGCTCATCTCCCCCTTGCCCGTCAGCAACCATTCCAAATTGATGTCCACGTAGCGTTGATGCACGCGCAACAACATTTCCACACTTGGTTTGTTACGTCCGCCCAGTATATGGGAAATGGTGGCTTGTGAAGCTCCGATGCTTTCGGCAAAAGCACCGGCCGTCAGCTTCTCCCGATCCATGATCATTTTTAGTCTGTCTTTAATTTCGTCCATCATATGTCTTTACAACAATAAGTGTCATTCGATTTTTCGATTACAAAGATACAGCTTTATATTTACACCTGCAAATATAAAAGTGGATATTATTATTTATACATCTGTATTTGTGCTATCACAATTGTTATGATTGCAACTGCATACTCTATTCTACCATCTTCTTTAATTACTTTAGGTAATATATTTATAATACTGATTATGAGTGTATTATAATTGTAAACAAATAGGCATAATCGAAAATATTACAAGCATACTCCCTATTTTGAGGCTTTATTTTACTCTTTTATTTAATAACAATCGTATAAATTGTTCATAAGAATAGATTTATTATTGGCAATATTGGTACAAAAATACACTTGTAAATGCTATTCTATCAGCCATTTTATAGGAGTAAATTTCATATTTTACAGATGTATATATTACAATAGTAATCTTTCTTCAGGGAATTAAGTTTGGAATATTCACTTTTGTAAATGCACTTTTATTTTACAATTGTTATTACGAGAGAGGGTGTGAAGGAGAAAGAGAGAAGAAGAGAGGAGCAGAGTTGGCACTTGTCGCCTTTTCCTATAAATCCTTGCGATTTTCTGGCCGATGGCTGGGTAAGAAAGCAAATAAGGGATTCTCAGGCGGTCTATTGGAGGTTAATGTATTGTCCGGCAATGGTTTGGATAGATTTAGAGAGAAATGTTTTCGGAAGATTCTAGAAAATGGAGCATTAAAAAGAGGGAGTGTATCCGAATAGACGCATCGTCCATGTCTGTTGATACACTCCCGTATAAAAGGGAATTCCTAGGAAAGAGAAAATCAATGTAAGATTTTGAAAACAAGTTCGCGCAAGATATCGGAATTGCTGGCCGAGGAATTGCCTACGCCTTTCGAAGCAGCATCGGCATAACGAATTTCGCCAATGATCTGCATGGTCTTCACTCCGCTGTAGCGGCGCATAGCCAACATGTATTCGCGCGATTGCCAAGGAGACTTCAATCCTAAAAAAGAAGCTATGCCCTGCTCGGATTTGTCCGGGGCGTAATAAGCAAGCATGAGGTTGGAGAAGAAGCTGAAAAGTAAAGATAAAGTCATTTGTATGGGATTGGTTTTCGGATTTTCTTCAAAATATTTCACGATGCGATTGGCCTTCAATATATCTTTTTCAACCAAAGCGGCGCGGAGCTCAAAGTTGTTATAGTCCTTGCTGACGCCTATGTTTTGCTCGATTTGCGCTGGAGTGATGCGTGTCTGTTTTTTGGGAAGTGTGATGATGAGCTTCTCTATCTCTCCGGCCAAGCGGCTGAGGTCTGTACCTACAAAGTCCGCCAACATGGATACAGCCTTAGGTTCAATGTCTAGCTTCCTTCGCTTTATGTATGAAGTTATGAATGCAGGCAACTGGCTTTCCTTCATTTTTTTCGATTCAAAAAGGATGCCGTTTTTCTCTATTTCGGCTGCTATTTTCTTGCGTCTGTCCAATGATCCATGCTTGTGGCAGAAGACTAGGATGGTGGTGGGTTGCGGCTTGCGGAGGTAGTAGGACAGTTCGTCCAAGCCGCGCAAGGCTTGGGCTTCTTTGACAATGACCACCTGGTGTTCGGCCATCATCGGATAGCGTTTGGCGGCGTTCACAATGTTGGCCATGTCCGTATCGGGGCCGTAAACGATGGTTTGGTTGAACTCCTTTTCATCGTCCGTCAAGACGTGCGCGGCTATGTAGTCGGCAATAAGGTCGATGTAATAAGATTCTTCCCCCATTAGGTAATAAACAGGGCGGTATTGCTTGTTTTTCAGTTCTTTGAGTATGTCTTCGTAGGTCATTTCCTGCCTTGCCATAATTTGTCTGTCTATGATTATTAGGTATATCAGCCAACCTTATATTGGCCGGTTCGTTTCGCATTATCAAGCATAATCCGTAATTTTGCGCCCGGAATCATGCGTCAATAACTCTACAAATATACGAAATGTTATCATTAAACTTACCTGCATTCGATGCCAAAATCGTGCAAAGAGACGGGAAAACTGTTATTTTCGATATGCTTCGCCGGCGATATGTGGCTTTGACCCCCGAAGAATGGGTGCGCCAACACTTTGTGCATTACTTGGTGGAGAGGAAAGGGTATCCTCCGTCATTGATGGCCAACGAAGTGCAATTGGCTCTTAACCATACGAAAAAGCGCTGTGACACCGTGCTTTACAAGCGCGACCTCACAGCGCAAATGATTATGGAGTATAAGGCGCCGGACGTAGGAATCACGCAAACTGTGTTCGACCAAATAAGCCGGTACAACATGGTGCTGCACGTGGATTATCTAGTGGTGAGCAACGGGTTGCGGCATTTTTGTTGCCGGATGGATTATGCGCGACGCACATACCAGTTCTTACCCGACATTCCCGATTACAAGTCCTTGTTGTAGAGCGCCTTCCCTCTCCTCTTTATTCCTTTAAGATTCGCTCGTGATTCTCCGTCTGCGTGTCGGTTTGTCCTTGGTGGCTTCCGGCTTTGCTTCGGGGGTCACGCCGGCCAGTTCGGGGTCAATCATGATGCGGCCGCAGTATTCGCACACGATGATTTTCTTGCGCGAACGGATGTCCAACTGGCGCTGGGGCGGAATTTTGTTGAAGCAACCGCCGCAAGCATCGCGTTGCACATAGACGATGCCCAAGCCGTTGCGCGAGCTTTTGCGGATGCGTTTGAAGGATTGAAGCAGACGGGGTTCGATCTTGGTTTCCAGATCTTTGGCCTTGTCGCGCAGTTTTTCTTCTTCTTGCTTGGTTTCAGACACGATTTCGTCCAACTCGTTCTTTTTGGCTTCCAAATCTTTGGTGCGCTCTTCTACTTTATGGATGCAGTTTTCTACCTCTTTCTCCTTCTCGTTCTGTTGTTCGGTAAATTCGCGGATGCGCTTTTCGCACAATTCCATCTCCAGTGTCTGAAATTCGATTTCCTTGCTCAAGAAGTCGTATTCGCGGTTGTTGCGCACGTTGTCTTGTTGATCTTTGTACTTGGCGATGGAGTTTTTGGCAGCTTCAATCTCCACTTTCTTTCCGGCAATGGAAGACTTCAGGTCGGCGATTTCAGACTTCAATCTTTCCACGCGGGTATGCAGGCCGGCGATTTCGTCTTCCAAATCTTGCACCTCCAACGGCAATTCGCCACGCAGCGTCTTGATTTCGTCTATCTTCGACAGCATGGTTTGCAATTGATACAATGCTTTCAGCTTTTGCTCCACAGACAGGTCCTGTGAATTTTTCTTTACGTCTTTCGTAGTAGCCATATTTCTTTTCTCTTTACATATACTTTATGGGATTGGTGTTCACCCTCGCCTGGCGGACGTCAAGCACGGGGAACTGCTCCCGGATGAATGTTTCAAATATCTCTTTGGTGTATTGCTCGCTCTCGTAGTGCCCCAGGGCTGCCAGCAGGATGTCTTCGTCGTGGCCAAAGAACTCGTGGTACTTGATTTCGCCTGTTACGAAGGCATCGGCTCCCTGCCGCACGGCTTGCGGGATGAGGAACGAGCCGGCACCCCCGCACAAGGCCACGGTACGGATTTCGCGTCCGCGCAGGCGGTTGTGCTTCACGCATTGCGCCTCGAAGGTTTTCTTGATTCCGCGCAGAAAGTTTGTCTCCGTTTCGGCTTCCGGCAAGACGCCGATAACGCCCGAACCTCCCTCCTGCCCGTCCGTGCGCGGGTCGAGGAAGCGTACGTCCGTCAAGCCCACCTTTTCGGCCATCTTGAAGTTGACTCCTCCCGGCGCGTTGTCCAAGTTGGTATGGGCGGCATAAACGACGATGTCGTTCTTGACGGCCTTCATCAGGCAACGCTCCACGTAGTCGCGCCCCGTCAGGCTCTTCAGCCCGTGGAAAAGGAGGGGATGATGGGCCACGACGAGGTTCATGCCCAGCGTAATGGCTTCGTCCACCACGTCTTCGGTGACGTCCAGACACAACAAAGCCCCTGTGGCTTCCGCCCCTGTCAGTCCCGTTTGCAGGCCGGCATTGTCGAAGCCGTCTTGCAAGGGCAGGGGCGCGAAACGCTCAAGGGCATCTATGATTTCCTTGATTTTCATCGGATTCGCTTTATTTTTGGGCGCAAAGATAAGAAAAAACTCTGGGAAATAAAAATGCAACCTGCCGGAAAAACTTCTTTCCGCGCCTGGAAAAACTTGCAATGCCTTTTCCGAACTCCATCTTTAGCCTACAGATGCGCATCTTTAGGTTGCAGATGTCTGTCTTTAGGTTGCAGATGTACATCTTTAGCTTAAAGATGGAGATTTTACATAGGATCGGAAAGTTTTTCTATCCGGTAGGGAGCTTTTCCTGAGGCTTTAACAGGTTTTTGCAGCTAATCGGCAGAGGCTTTTTGGTAGTGTGGCCAAGAGGATGTATCTTTGCAGCCATACATTATATTATAATATTATTCAAGAAGAAAGGAATCTTGTATGGGATACGTCGTAGGAATGCCGCTCCAAGGAGCCGCCGATGAGAAGGACTACCAGGTGCGTTTTGGCAAGAACATGGGCTTTCAGGTGGAAGTCCGCGCCCCTCTGTTGCCTGCCGAATGGGCTTGGCAGAGCGGCGTGCAATTGACTTGGCCCCACGAGGATACGGATTGGGCCGGGATGCTGGACGAGGTGGAGCGTTGCTTCACGGGCATAGCCCGCGAGGTGGCGCGCCGCGAACGCCTTGTGGTGGTGCATCCGCATCCCGACGAAGTGGAGCGGAAGCTGAAGGATGCGGGCGTGCAAATGGGCAACGTGCGCTTTGTGGCCTGCCCTACCAACGACACGTGGGCGCGGGATCATGGCGCCATCACGATGTTGGATTCGGACGGTCCTCATTTATTGGACTTTACCTTCAACGGTTGGGGATTGAAATTCGCGTCGGACAAGGATAACCAGATTACCCGGCATCTCGTCCAGGCCGGCGTATTGAAAGGCGTGTATACCAACCGATTGGGCTTCGTGTTGGAGGGAGGATCCATCGAGAGCGACGGCTTGGGCACGCTGCTCACCACCAGCCAATGCCTGCTCTCGCCCAACCGCAACGGACAGATGAACCGCGTGGAGATTGAAGAATACTTGCGCCAGACTTTCCACTTGCAACGGGTTCTCTGGCTGGAGCATGGCTACTTGGCAGGCGACGACACGGACAGCCACGTGGACACGTTGGCCCGCTTCTGCGATGCGGAGACCATAGCCTATGTCCGATGCGACAATCCTGCGGACGAACATTACGAAGAATTGGCGCAGATGGAGGCCGAACTGAAGGCTTTGCGCACGGCTGACGGGAAACCCTACCGGCTTCTGCCCTTGCCCCTGCCCGACCCCATCGTCTTCGAGGGCGAGCGTCTGCCCGCCACTTATGCCAACTTCCTCATCCTGAACGATGCGGTGCTCTATCCCACTTACGCCCAGCCGGAGAAGGACGCGCAAGCCGACGGCGTGCTCCGCCAGGCTTTCCCCGGGCGGGAAATTGTGGGCATCGATTGCCGCCCGCTCATCAAGCAGCACGGGTCGTTGCATTGCGTGACGATGCAATATCCGGCGGGAGTGATGGGATGAACTTCTTCATTCCTTGACTTCTAACTACTTGATTTCTAAGATAAACTATCATCTAACAACTAGCAATATGGCAAGAACATTGAAAATAGGAATCATCCAACAGGCCAACACGGCCGATATGCACGAGAATCTGATGAACCTGGCCCACAGCATCGAGGCTTGCGCTGCGCATGGAGCCGAATTGGTAGTGCTCCAAGAGTTGCACAACACGCTCTATTTCTGCCAGACGGAAGACACCCGCCTTTTCGATTTGGCCGAACCTATCCCCGGCCCTTCCACAGGATTCTTTGCCGAACTGGCCGCTTCGTTGGGCATCGTGCTGGTCACTTCCCTCTTCGAGAAACGCGCGCCCGGTCTCTATCACAATACGGCCGTAGTATTTGAGAAAGACGGAAGCATCGCGGGCAAATACCGCAAAATGCACATTCCTGACGACCCGGCGTATTACGAGAAATTCTATTTCACCCCCGGCGACATAGGCTTCGAACCGATACAAACCTCTGTCGGCAAGCTGGGCGTGCTGGTTTGCTGGGACCAATGGTATCCCGAAGCCGCCCGCCTCATGGCATTGAAAGGCGCTGAAATACTGATATACCCCACGGCCATTGGTTGGGAAAGTACCGACACCGATGACGAGAAGGCCCGCCAATTGAATGCTTGGGTCATTGCCCAGCGAGCCCACGCCGTATCCAACGGCCTGCCTGTGGTCAGCGTCAACCGCGTGGGGCATGAGCCTGACCCGTCCGGACAAACCAACGGTATCTTGTTTTGGGGAAATAGTTTTGTGGCAGGCCCGCAAGGCGAAATCCTGGCGCAAGCCGAAAACGGACGCCCGCAGAATCTGGTGGTAAAGGTGGATATGGAACGCTCGGAGAACGTGCGCCGCTGGTGGCCCTTCTTGCGCGACCGACGCATTGATGCCTACCAAGACTTGACTCGGCGCTTTAGGGATTGAAGGTCAGGCGCTTGTTCATCACAAACTGGACGCCGCCATAGACAAAAAGGCCAAGGAACTGGGCAAGGTATTCGTTGCATCCCAATCCTTCGACCAACCCGACGAGAAAAAGGAATTGGGCCACGTAGGCCACCCCGAAGGCAATAATAAAGAGCAGCACCTGTCGCCAGGTGTTGCTCTTCTTGTCTGTAGGGAATATCCAGTATTTGGACCAAATGAAGTTATGCGTCTGCGCTACGATGTATGCCGTGACGTTGGAGAGGCGGTAATTGACATCGGCCAGGTGCATCATCACCCAGACAACGAGCGCGGTAATCAGCGCATTGAGCGTGCCGATTACCGCAAAACGGAATATCCGGGTTGATTCTTTCACTTTCTCAGTTTTTTATTTGTCAGCTAACAAGAAAATAAGTTGACGAGGAAACAAGCAACCTTGCAGCCTCGTCAACTTGTCAACTTACCACTATTCTTTGACCACCAGTTTCAGCTCTTCCAACTGCTTGGGTTCCAAGACAGAGGGAGCGTCCAGCATGACATCGCGTCCGCTGTTGTTCTTGGGGAAGGCAATGCAGTCGCGGATGCTATCCAAGCCGGCAAAGATGCTCACCCAGCGGTCGAGGCCGTAAGCCAAACCTCCATGAGGGGGCGCGCCATACTTGAAGGCGTTCATCAGGAAGCCGAACTGCTCTTGGGCACGTTCGGGAGTGAAGCCCAAAATCTCGAACATCTTGGCCTGGAGCTTGGCATCGTGGATACGGATGGAACCGCCACCCACTTCAATACCGTTGCATACCATGTCGTAAGCATCGGCACGCACGGCTTCAGGATTAGTGTCCAGCAAGGGGATGTCTTCGTCCTTCGGATGCGTGAAGGGATGGTGCATGGCCATCAGGCGGCCTTCTTCCTCACTCCACTCGAACATCGGGAAGTCTACGACCCACAGGAGGGCAAACTTGTTTTTGTCTCTCAGTCCCAGTTGGTTGCCCATCTCAAGGCGGAGTTCGCATAGTTGTTTGCGCGTCTTCATGGCGTCATCTCCGCTCAGGATCAGGATGAGGTCACCGGGCTTGGCGTCGAAAGCGGCCTTCATCTGCTGCAACACCTCCTGGCTGTAGAATTTGTCCACGCTGGATTTCACATGTCCATCGGCTTCCACGCGGGCATAAACCAAACCTTTGGCGCCAATCTGGGGTTTCTTCACAAATTCGGTGAGGGCATCGATTTGCTTACGCGTGTAGCTGGCGGCTCCCTCCGCGCAGATGCCGCCAATGTAGGCTGCATTGTCGAAGACGGAGAAGCCATGCCCCTTCATGATGTCCATCAACTCCACGAACTTCATGCCGAAACGCAAGTCGGGCTTGTCGCTCCCGTAATATTTCATGGCTTCTGCCCACGGCATCCGTTGGAAAGGTTCGGTCAGTTCCACGCCACGGATGGTCTTGAAGAGGTATTTGGCCATGCCTTCGAAGAGGTTGATGACATCGTCCTGCTCCACAAAAGACATTTCGCAGTCGATTTGGGTAAATTCGGGTTGGCGGTCGGCGCGCAAATCTTCGTCGCGGAAGCACTTGGCTATCTGGAAGTAGCGGTCGAAGCCGGACACCATCAGCAGTTGCTTCAACGTCTGCGGGCTTTGGGGCAGGGCATAAAATTGGCCGGGATTCATGCGGGAGGGCACCACGAAATCTCTCGCTCCTTCGGGCGTGGAGCCTACGAGGATGGGCGTCTCCACTTCGATGAAGCCTTGCTCGTCCAGGTATTTGCGCACTTCAATGGTCATCTTGTGGCGCAACTCCAGATTTTTGCGCACAGCCGTGCGGCGCAGGTCCAAGTAGCGGTATTTCATGCGGATGTCGTCTCCACCGTCCGTATTGTCCTCGATGGTGAAAGGAGGAGTCTGCGAGGTGTTGAGCACTGTCAGCTCCGATACGATGATTTCAATGTCTCCCGTGGGGATGTTGGCGTTCTTGCTGAAGCGTTCGTTCACCGTGCCTGTGACTTGTATGACGTATTCGCGCCCCAAGCGGTTGGCTTGTTCGCAGAGGCCGGCATCCACTTCTTCGTTGAAGACCAATTGGGTGATTCCATAACGGTCGCGGAGGTCGACGAAAGTCATGCCTCCCATCTTGCGGCTGCGCTGCACCCATCCGGCCAGCGTAACCTTCTGATTTACATTCGAAATGCGGAGTTCTCCGCAAGTATGTGTTCTATACATATCTTATATATATGGTTTTTGTCTAAAACTATCGTGCAAAAGTACGCAAAAACGCGGAAACGCCCAATGCAGGCAGGCATTTTCTTTATCTGGATTCGTTTTCGTCGCTTCGCAGGGCAAGGGCTTGCCTTTTCTCTTTCCATTCCTCGCTCATCTTTTGCAGGTAGGCCCGGTTGAGTTGCTTCAAGCCGTTGATGTAGTCTTGCGCCCGCTGGAAGACGTTGGGCGAGTCTTTCTCGGCATAGCGGGGGACGATGACGCGCAACGCTTTCTTCACAATGCCCACCTCGATGTCTTGCCCCATTTCCACAGGGTCGCCATCATAGTGCACCACGCCCGGCTTGCTTCGATGAATCTTCAGCTTCTGGCACCTGAATGTCTTGATACAGCTATTTTGGTCTATCATCTTATGGAATAACTGGAAAGACAAGGCAGGCACGTCCAAGATGGTGAACGGCTCGAGGATGGTGACGTCCAGCAACCCGTCGTCCAGCGTGGCTTGGGGGGCGATGTAGGCGTTGTTGCCATATTGCGAGGCATTGCCGCAGGCTATGAGGAAGGCCCTGTAGCGCGCCGTGCTTCCGTCCATCTCCAACTCGTAGGTTTCGGGGCGGTATTTCAGGCTTTCGGACAAGGTTTTCTCCAAATAGGTGAGCGGCCCTCTTCTGCCCGCCTTTGAGAATTGGAGGCTTACGAGCGCATCGAACCCCACGCCGCAGGTGCAGAAGAAGGGTTTCCCGTTGATCAATCCATAGTCGATGACTTCGGTCACTTGCTCGTTCAGGATGTCGATGGCGCGCCTGGGATCGAGCGGGATTTGCAGGTGCCTGGCCAAGCCGTTGCCCGAACCGCAGGGGATGATGCCCAAGGCCGTCTCCGTATGCACCAGCGAGCGGGCAATTTCGTTGATAGTCCCGTCGCCGCCGATGGCCACCACGGCAAAGACTCCTTCCCGCGCCTTCCGGGCGGCAATCTCGACGGCATGACCCGCATATTCGGTCAGGATCGTCTCCGGAGCGAAAATCCGCTTGTCGATCCGCTCGTCTATCCACCTCAGTATCTGCTTCTTGTTTTGGATGCCCGATATGGGGTTGGTGATAAAAGTGATTCGTTTCTTGTCGTCCATACGCCTTTATTGATTTCCCTTTGCAAAAGTAATACAAATATCATAAATCCAAAATAAGCGGCAAGCAAAATTATGGAATGCCGCAGCCCTCCCCGCCTCCTCCGAAGGGAGTATCAAGTCTGAATATGAAATTATCCGGAAAACAACCTTAAAGTCCGCCGGAAAAACTGCCAAGGCAGTAGATAAAGTTTAAACGCAGGCTGCGTTTATATAAACTTAGGGTGCGTTTATATAAACGTAAGTTGCGTTTTTATAAACGTAGGCTGCGTTTAAACTTTCCGAGCCTGCAAAGGAAAGATTTCCCCGTACTTTGGCGATTTTTCCGGCTATGTATCCCGGAAATTCCCCATAATTTGATGCGGTTGCCTTGCATAGCATCTGCTTGGAAGTGGAATCTCATAATTTTTGATTAATTTTGCAGCACGAAATCATGTAAAGATAGAAACGATGAAAAAATTCATTCATGCACCGCGCTTCACGCCGAAAGGATATTCGGACGACGTGGAAGCCAAGATTCAACAATACAAGAAAGAAGGCGCTCGCCTGCCCCAACGCCACCTGCTCCGCACTGCCGAACAACTGGCCGGCATCCGCGAAAGTGCCAAAATCAACACCGCCCTGCTGGATTATGTGGCGCAAAACATCCGCGAGGGCATGACCACGGCCGATGTAGACCACTTGGTCTATTGCTTCACTACCGACCATGACGCCATCCCTGCCCCCTTCCTCTACGAAGGATTCCCCAAGAGCGTGTGCGTCAGCATCAACGACGTTGTTTGCCACGGCATCCCCAGTACCAAGGAATACCTGAAGAGCGGGGATATTGTCAACGTAGACGTATCGACCATCTACAAAGGCTATTTCTCTGATGCCTCGCGCATGTTCCTCATTGGCGAGGTCAGCCCTGAACGCAAACGCTTGGTAGAGGTGACGCGCGAATGCCGGGACATCGGCGTGCAGATGGCGAAACCTTGGACGCGCTTGGGCGACATCGGCGCCGCCATACAGGAACATGCCGAGAAAAACGGCTACTCCGTAGTGCGCGACCTCTGCGGACACGGATGTGGCGTCAAGTTTCACGAAGAACCGGACGTGGAGCACTTTGGCCGTCGCGGCACGGGCATGATGATTGTGCCGGGCATGACCTTTACCATCGAGCCGATGATAAACGCCGGACGCTATGACGTGTGCATCGACGAGGACGACGGTTGGACGGTTTTCACCGAAGACGGTTCGGATTCCGCCCAATGGGAAAGCATGGTGCTCATTACGGAGACTGGGAATGAAGTATTGACCGAATAAGAGCGATTATCCCAATGAAAGCACTGAAAGAACGAATCTTGCGCGACGGGCGTTGCTTCCCCGGCGGCATCCTGAAAGTAGACAATTTCATCAACCACCAGATGGATCCCATCCTGATGAAATCCATCGGCGTGGAGTTTGTGCGACGGTTTGCCTCGACTGACATCAACAAAGTCATCACGGTAGAGGCCAGCGGCATCGCCCCCGCCATCATGGTGGGATACCTGCTGGAGCTGCCCGTGGTCTTCGCCAAGAAAAAGAAACCTAGCACGATGGAAAATATGCTGGTGACATCCGTCTACTCCTTTACCAAGCAACGGAATTACGATGTTTGCGTCAGCCGGGACTTCCTTTGCCCCGGAGACAAAGTGTTGTTCATCGACGACTTCCTGGCCAACGGCAATGCAGCCAAGGGCATCATCGACTTAGTAAACCAAGCGGGCGCCGAACTGGCAGGCATGGGCTTCATCATCGAGAAAGCTTTCCAGCACGGAGGAGACGAACTTCGTGCCGAGGGCATCCATGTGGAGTCGCTGGCCATCATTGAAAGCCTGGACAATTGTGAAATAAAGATACGTTAAAACGGAGATATGGAAGAACCCACGCCAAACAACGGTTTGATTTATGGATTGAACGACCGGCCGCCTTTCAAGGAAGCTCTTTTTGCTGCCCTGCAACACTTGCTGGCTATCTTCGTGGCCATCATCACCCCGCCCCTCATCATTGCGGGAGCCTTGAAGCTGGATGCGGAGACTACGGGTTTCCTGGTGTCGATGGCGCTCTTTGCTTCGGGCATCTCTACATTTGTGCAATGCCGGCGCTTCGGCTGCATCGGGACGGGACTGCTCTGCATCCAAGGCACCAGCTTCTCGTTCATCGGCCCCATCATCGCGGCGGGCATGGCGGGCGGGCTTCCGCTGATTTTCGGCTCGTGCATGGCGGCTTCGTGCGTGGAGATGGTCATCAGCCGGGTTCTGAAATATACGCGGCGCATCATTACTCCCCTTGTATCGGGCATCGTGGTGACGCTTATCGGCATGAGTCTCATCAAGGTAGGCATCACGGCGTGCGGAGGCGGGGCGGCAGCGCAAGCCGACGGGAGCTTCGGAAGCCTGCGCTACGTAGGATTGGCTGCACTGGTGCTGGTGCTCATCATCTTCTTCAACCGGAGCGGAAACAGATACTTGCGCATGAGTTCCATCGTTATCGGGTTGGTCATCGGCTATGCGGTGGCGTGGATAATGGGGATGGTGGACTTTTCGTCCATCCAAAGCTATGGAGGTTTCAACATTCCCCTTCCTTTCCGTTATGGGTTGGATATCAACCTCTCTTCCTTCATCGCCCTGGGACTGATATTTATGATTACAGCTATCGAAGCCTATGGCGACATCACGGCCAACTCGCTTATTTCTGGCGAACCGGTGGAAGGCGACAAATTCATCCGACGCGCTTCGGGAGGTATCTTGGCCGATGGTTTCAACTCAATGCTGGCAGGCATGTTCAACTCCTTCCCCAATTCCATCTTCGCGCAAAATAACGGTATGATTCAACTGACCGGAGTGGCCAGTCGCTATGTAGGATATTACATTGCCGGCTTCCTTGTCCTGCTAGGTTTGTTTCCCGCCGTGGGGCTAGTGTTCTCGCTCATGCCCGAACCGGTGTTGGGAGGTGCCACGCTGCTGATGTTCGGCACAGTGGCTGCGGCCGGCATCCGTATCATCGCCGCTCAGCCCATAGGCCGGAAAGCCACGTTGGTTATGGCTGTCAGTTTCTCATTGGGATTGAGTGTAGAGTTGGTGCCGGACATCCTCAACCAATTGCCCGATACCTTGCGGGGCATTTTCTCGTCGGGCATCACTACGGGCGGATTGGCTGCCATTTTGTCCAACGTGCTGATTCAAGTGAAGGAATCATAAATGCAATGACCTATTTATTTCCTCCTTATAGAGCAGCGTCACGTTGGGATACATGATTCCCTCCGTACAAGTGAATTGCAAGGCTAGGAGAAAATGACGGAAAAAGTCGGCATGTTGAAGGACGAATGTCGGCAACAGACGGGAATAAGCATTCGGCAAAGAAGACAAAGGCTCCAAGTCTGCCACCATCAAGAAACGGTAAGAAGACGCCAATGTATGGGTGAGCGCTTGGTAAAGAGGCTGGTCCTGTAAAAGAGCTTTCTTTTCCATCGCGTCAATATAGGCGGATAAACTGCGTGCATCGGCCGCCCACAACAACCGCCCCCGGTAGAAGCAGGCATAAGAATAAAGGGAGGCTTCGGCATGTCCCGTCCAACGTCCCCAAAGCAGAGTACGAGGCAATAAATATTTGCGATATGATTGTGACTGGGGATAACGTTCATAATCAGGATTAAAGCGGGGCGGACGCGGTTCGCCTATTCTGCGCGGAGTGGCATTCAACCAAGCATGAAAACGTTGCCTGGCTTTCCGTTCATCTTTCAACGGCATTGCCACCACGGTGCAAGGCGCTTCCGAACTATCGGGCAAAAAAGAGCAAACCAACAACCGACCATCGGCATTATGCTCCATAAAAGCATGGAAGGCATGACTTCGCTGTGCCAAAATCAGAGAATCGGGCAATGGCGGACAAGGCAATCCGTCCAATGCCTCCCCCAATCTCTCCGCAGGCAAGGGACGGCATTCATACCAAAAGGTAGAAGCAGGCAACCAATCGCCCGCATAACCTGTTGTCTCCTGCTGCTTTTGCAACGCATGGACGAAACCTTGCACAGTATCCGTCTCGTAACTGATGCCAGAAGCGTAAATGGCCTCTTCCGAAAACTTCAAGTCGAATTCCATCCATTCGCTCAAGTTGACAGTTGCACGAATCGAATCGCCTTCTGCACCCAAGGGAAGCGCACGCATCCTCACATAAAGGAGGGAGGGCACATTACGGCCTTTTCCCCTGTATATACTTTTGAATGAAGAGTTTTCCATCAACGAATGTTTGGTGTTGCGCGCGTCAATGACTTGCTCCAACAACTTTTCTTGGAAACTGACAGCCAAAAAATCTTGGGTAAGATACATGGACAGGAATTGACCGTCCTGCATCGGATAAATGCGAATTTTCTCGCCCTTATACTCGAAAGACTTGATGGGGAAAGAAGAAGCGTACTTTTCGATAAAACTTTCCACCAAGTCATAATCGCCTGTACCTAAAGCACAATAAAGCACTTCCTCCTTGAGCGTGCCTAAACGGTGGAAACTGACAAGAACCTTGTTCATCTGCTTGCTCAAGGCATGAGGCACCTCTGCCTGCAAGACCTCCAAAGAAGCGCTCAGAGAACCGAAAAGTTTGGAGATTTGCGGGAAATACCCGTCTTGGCTACAAGACATTTGGCTGATATTGCCCAACATATCGACTACTCGATCCGTCTCAAACACCGCCACGGCATCCTGAGGAACCAAAGAATAAAGGTCAAAGTCTTTCCGTTGCTCCACCGAGCTCAAGCGCATAAACGAATATACCGCTATCCCTCCGCACAGAAGCAGGACAGAAACAATGATAATTATTTTTGTAGAAAGCGAAGACTTCATAACATTCACCAGATTTCTCCGGGCAAATATAGCACTTTCTACTAATAAACCAAAACAAATGTTTAAAAAGTTGCTAGATTAATTTCCAAACCATCATAAGCGAAGTGTATATGCGGAGGCAAACTGCACTCTATCTCACGGTGCAACCCGGCATGATGGCTCATGTGCACCAAGTAGGTTTCTTTCGCCCCAATGCGGGTGGCGGTCTCCAAGGCTTCGGATATGCTTTGATGCGTCGGATGAGGTTTGATGCGCAGAGCGTTCATAATCAACACGTCCAACCCTTTGAGGCATTCAAACGAAGTGTCGGGCATGGTCAGCATATCGGTAATATATCCCAATCTCCGCCCGATGCGATACCCCAATATCGGCAAACGTCCGTGCATCACCCGGAAAGGCAAGATCTCTGTCTGTCTGACATTAAATGGCTGATAAGGAGTCGCTTCCTCCAGATAAATGCGAGGCACGCCGGGATACACATGCTCCACCAAGCAATATGGCATCCGCTTCCGCAAGTCTTCGGCCGTATAAGTCTCGGCATAGAGGGGAATCTCGCCAAAGCGGCAGAAGGGGCGTAAATCATCCAACCCGCCTACATGGTCATAGTGTTCGTGCGTGATGAGGACGGCATCGATTTGCTTGAAGTCGTCCAAACGCAACATTTGTTCGCGGAAGTCGGGGCCGCAATCCACCAGAATCGAGGCGCCATCATCCGTAGTGACCAAAGCTGATGTCCGCAAACGCTTATCCAGCACATCGGCTGAACGACACACGGGGCATTGGCATCCTATTTCGGGCACCCCCGTAGAAGTTCCGCTTCCTAATATCCTTACTTTCATACAAACAACACCTCCGGCCGGATTTCCACGCCGAATTTCTTATATACGGATTCTTGCACGGCTTTTGCCAGCGCCACAATGTCCGCCCCGGTGGCTCCGCCTTGATTAACCAACACCAAAGCCTGCTTTTCATACACGCCGGCAGGCCCCAAGTTTTTTCCCTTCCATCCGCATTGCTCGATGAGCCATCCGGCAGGCACCTTCACCCGCCGGGCGTCTACCTCGTAGAAAGGAATGTCTGGATAAGCCCGCGCCAATGTTTCGAAAAGCGGACGGGAAAGTATCGGATTCATGAAGAAGCTCCCGGCATTGCCCAGCACCTTCGGATCGGGCAACTTGCTCTGACGGATATGCACGACAGCTTCGCGCACTGTCTTCAGGTCGATGTGCGGACAAGATGCCAAGGCTTCGCGCAGGGCGCGGTAATCCAAAGAAAAACGGGGTTTCTTGTTCAGCCGGAAACGCACGTAGGTGATGAATACTGACTTCATCCCCTCTTCTTTGAACAAGCTATGCCGATAGGAATAATCGCACTCTTCCTTCGCATAAATCTTCCGCCGGCCTTCCGCATCGACGGTTTCCACCGACACGATGACATCTTTTGCCTCCACGCCGTAAGCACCGATGTTTTGCACCGCCGCCGCTCCTACTTCGCCCGGTATCAGCGAGAGATTTTCCACCCCTTGCCATCCGCGCTCCACGCAAAGACGAACGAAATCATCCCACACGATGCCGGCTCCGACACGCACCACGAGGGTGTCTTCGTCCTCGGCAAGGATATTGATGCCGGCGATGCGCGAGTGCAACACCGTCCCGTCATAATCTTTGGTAAACAACAAGTTGCTTCCCCCGCCGATATGCAGGAAAGGAGGAGCCACTTCCCCCGAACGAATCAAGTCGAGCAGCTCCTCTTCTGATTGATATTCTAGAAAACGGTCGGCATAGACATCCAACCCGAACGTATTATGCTTTCGCAAAGAGTAATTCCTCATATGCTCGTATCTTCATATTTATAAAGTTGCCATTCGCCCTGCCTTTTCCGGAAATAGAATACACTGGAGTATCCGTTGCCAATGCCATTCACTTTCAGGATTTTGGTAGAAGACTTCGCCTCATTCCGCTGGCCATAGCAAATGTTTGACAACCAATCGGAAGGCATCGTCGGGCGGAAAGCAAACCATTGCTCCACGTCGAGCGTAGTCTCCAAGATAGAGAAATCATCATCCGGGTCGATGGTGATGAAGCGCAAGGGAGAGCGCACATGGTTCCGTTGATACAGGCTATCGGCCACAAAGCGCGCATAAAACGGGAAGAAGTCGCCTTGGGCAAACTTCACCTTCTGCAAAGCGATGGAGTCGAGCATCCACATGCCCCGCGTACGTTCGAAGTAATAACGTTTCATCTCTTCTTGTTTCAAGAAAAGCCACTCCACTTGCACCGACTTCAAGGCAGTGTCCGCCACGATGTCCATATCCTGCTCCCGGTCGAAAAGCAAGGTATAGATGTTATCGCGCACAAACAAGCTGTCGTGCTCCCAATCCGCCCTCTGAATATATGCCAGATACCCGTTTTGGTCATAAGGCAGGGGGAAAGAGGTGCGTTGCGCTTGCAAAGCCTTGTCCGACGCATAATTGAATATGAAGTCGTCAAACGACTCGTCTGCTTCCAACGGGCGCAAGAAAGGCATGGTATCCACCACGGCCGACTCCGAATGCGGCTTCTGGCCTACAGAATCCACCATCTGTGTCAAGGCGGCAAAGGGGTCTGCCGCCTTTTTCCCATTACCGCACGAAACGCAAAGGGACACTACCAAACATCCAGCCAACAGCGTCTTCATCTCATTACAAAGTCTGTACACGCGATTTTATTTGCCCAGCTTCGCACGGAGTTTCTCCAGCATGTCCACTGTCATGGACTCCAAATCGTATTGGGGTTTCCAATCCCACTCCTCGCGGGCACAAGTGTCGTCCAAGCAGTCGGGCCAGCTGTCGGCAATGGATTGCTTCAAGGGATCCACCTGGTACTCCATCTCGAAGTCGGGGACATACTTCTTGATGGTCTTGTAAATCTCTTCAGGATCAAAGCTCATCGAGGCGATGTTGAAGGCATTGCGATGCTTCAGGCGGGCAGGGGCAGCTTCCATCAACGAGATGGCCGCGTTCAGCGCGTCGGGCATATACATCATGTCCATATACGTGCCGGCTTTGACGGGGCAGATGAACTTCTCGCCCTTGACTGCGGCATAATAGATTTCCACGGCATAGTCGGTCGTGCCGCCTCCGGGCAGGGTGACGTTCGAGATGATGCCGGGGAAACGGACGGCGCGCGTGTCTACACCATATTTAGTATAATAATAGTCGCTCAGCAACTCGGTAGTCACCTTCGTGATGCCATACATGGTGCGCGGACGTTGGATAGTGTCTTGCGGCGTCTTGATGTGGGGCGTGGATTCGCCAAACGAGCCGATGGAGCTGGGGGTGAAAACGGCGCACTCGTATTCGCGTGCCACTTCCAATACATTCCACAAACCGTCGATGCCAATCTTCCATGCCATCGAGGGGCGGCTCTCGGCTACCACGGAGAGCAGGGCGGCCAGGTTGTAGATGGTATCGATGTGATACTCCTTCACGGCCATCTCCAGCGATTGGCGGTCCGTCACGTTCGCTCTGGCCGTAGGACCGGACTCAAGCAGCTCGCCCTTGGGCTCGGCGCCCACGATGTAGCCGGCCACCACATGATCTCCACCATACCTTTTTCTCAATTCCATTGTCAGCTCCGAGCCAATCTGCCCTGTAGAGCCTATAACCAATATGTTCTTCATAAATCAATAATGTTTTAGAATGATGCGCGCGAAGGTACGCACTTTTTTTCATTCTTTCATCGCTTTCCTTGCGATTCTTCCCAGAAAACTTGCTTATTCCAATAAAAATGGTGTCCTTTGTGGGGAATTAAACGTGTTATCACACCTTTTTAAAACAAAAAAAGAATATGTACGGTAAAATGAAAGACTATCTCGCGCAGACGCTTGCCGAGATAAAAGAAGCCGGCCTCTACAAAGAAGAACGGCTGATAGAAAGCCCCCAACAGGCTGCTATCCAAGTGAAAGGAAAAGAAGTGTTGAACTTCTGCGCCAACAACTACCTGGGTCTGTCCAACAACCCTCGCCTTATCAAGGCCGCCCAAGAGATGATGGACCGCCGGGGCTACGGCATGTCGTCCGTGCGCTTCATCTGCGGCACGCAAGACATCCACAAGCAGCTGGAGGCCGCCATCTCCGATTACTTCAAGACCGAGGACACCATCCTCTATGCCGCCTGCTTCGATGCCAACGGCGGTGTGTTCGAGCCGCTCTTCACGGACGAGGACGCCATCATCTCCGACTCCTTGAACCATGCTTCCATCATCGACGGCGTGCGCCTCTGCAAGGCCAAACGCTACCGCTATGCCAATGCCGACATGGCCGACCTGGAGCGTTGCCTGCAAGAAGCACAGGCACAGCGTTTCCGCATCATCGTGACGGACGGCGTATTCTCGATGGACGGCAACGTGGCTCCGATGGACAAGATTTGCGACTTGGCCGAAAAGTATGACGCGCTGGTAATGGTGGACGAGTCGCACTCGGCCGGCGTCGTAGGCCCCACGGGACATGGCGTGAGCGAACTCTACAACACCTATGGCCGCGTAGACATCTACACCGGCACGCTGGGCAAAGCCTTCGGCGGAGCCATGGGCGGATTCACCACGGGCCGCAAGGAGATTATCGACCTCCTGCGCCAGCGCAGCCGCCCGTATCTCTTCTCCAACTCGGTGGCGCCCGCCGTCATCGGAGCCAGCATCGAAGTATTCAAGATGCTGAAGGAGAGCAACGCCCTGCACGACAAGCTGGTGGAGAACGTCAACTACTTCCGCGACAAGATGATGGCCGCCGGCTTCGACATCAAGCCCACGCAAAGCGCCATCTGCGCCGTCATGCTCTACGACGCTAAGCTCTCGCAGGTCTATGCCGCACGCCTCCAGGAAGAAGGCATCTATGTCACAGGCTTCTACTACCCCGTCGTGCCGAAAGGACAAGCCCGCATCCGCGTGCAGATTTCCGCCGGACACGAAAAGGAACACCTCGACAAGTGCATCGAAGCCTTCATCAAAGTGGGCAAGGAACTCGGCGTGCTGAAGTAAGACGCTGAACGCCAAGACGCGGATTGAACGGGTCACGCCGTGCAATCCGCGTCTCATTTTTATGCCTTCGCCCGGCAAAAGAACACCCCACCCCATGTATCCGCATGGGAAACCGCCCGTATCCAAAGCCCGGATACGTTGGTTCCACGCCCTGGATACGATGGTTCCAGTCACTGGATACGA